>JBCDCF010000077.1:0-10012 GCA_039182345.1 Pseudomonadota bacterium | reverse complement strand
CTTGTCACCTACCGCAGGGATCAGGGGCTGGGTGAGTATCATGACCACCCGATTTTCGGCGGACAGCATTCGCCTGGCGGCGTTCTGGCGCTCTACTCCCCCCTGTTTGGGAGCCTGCCTGAGGATGCGCCGCCCAACACGCTGCAGACCGGCCAGGTGCTGCAAACCGGCGGCGGCACGCTGGATGAGGGCGTTGCAGACTTCCTCTCCCGCGGCGAGCGCCCGCTCGTCTTCACCCTAGGCTCGGCTTCCTCCTACACGGCGCGCGCCTTTTTCAGGCACAGCGTGAGGATTGCGCAGCGCCTTAGGATGCGTGCCCTCCTCCTGGTGGGTCGGCCGGAAAACCTTGACGGTCTGCCCCAGGATGAGACCGTCCTTGCCGCCGTGAAGGCGCCGTATCAGGACGTCTTTCCCCATGCGCGGGCGGTGGTCCATCAAGGTGGGATCGGCACCATTGCCCTTGCGCTCACCTCAGGCGCGCCCATGCTTTTGGTGCCTTTCGCACACGATCAGCCTGACAATTCCGCCCGTGCGGCCCGTGCAGGCGTTGCCAAGGTGATCCCCGCCTGGCGGTTCGGCCCGTCCGCCGCGCGCACTGTGCGCACCTTGTGTGAGGATGGCGCCATGCGCTTGCGTGTTGCTGAGGCGGGCGCTGCCATGCGTGCCGAACGCGGTGCCGACCGCGCCGCCTCCGCCATTGTCGCCGCCGCCCAGGAGGGGCGCCGGGCCGGACGCACGGCGCCGTCCACCACTGTCACGCATCACCTCACCCAGTCCGCGTGAGGGCACGCGGGCATCGGTGAAAGACCTCAAAGGCGAGGACGTGCTGTGGTCAGCGTGGCGACATGGCAGCGCTTTCAGGCACCACCTTGACGGCTTGGAAGAAGGGAACAGGCGGTTTTCCGACCAGAATTCTGATCATGTCGGACCGCGGCGTCTGGCCGGCATAAAACCGCTCGATCAGAGGCTGTGGCAAGCGGTGGAAACGCGCCAGAACCTGGTGGCGATTCTCAGGCCGTCCGGCAAGGAACAGGAGACGGTTGAGGAGGCGGTTGAACTTCGAGCCAGCGAAATGCTTGCGGGCGAGCTTCTCCACCGCCTCGCGCAAATGCTCGGTGGTGAGGGGCCCTTCCAGCGACGAAAGCGCCACCGCCGCGCGCGCGGAGACGGGCAGCGAATACCCCGTCACGGCGTGGAAGAGACCAGCCCGAAGGCCGATGGGCACTGCCCCGCCTTCGGGCGCAGCACAGGCCCACATGGTGTTAAAATCGCCGCCCAGCAGCAAAGGGAGCGCGCCTTTTTCCTCGCGGATGACCTCTTTGATGGTCCACCCGCGGCCGGCCGCATAGTCGTTCACCCGCTGGCGCAGGATGTCGGGATCCACCTGCGGGCCTTCGCTGTAGTAGGTGTCCTCGATGAGGAGCGTGTCGGTCTCGTACGGCAGCAGATAGACGAAGCGGTAGCCGTCAATCTGCGGCACCACAGCATCCATGATGGTGGGGTGGGACAAGCCGTGGGGTGCCGTCAGGCGCACCTCCTGGCCCAAAAACTTTTGCCAGCGAAGGACCACACCGTCGAGCCTGCGGGCGCCGCGGGCATCAATGACCGCGTCAGCCTCCAGCCGCTCGCCCCCTTCAAGGGTGACGCCGCGGGCATCAAGGTCGGCCACAGGCGCATTGAGGCGCACCCTGTCGCCCAACATGCCCATGGCCACCCGGTGAAGGTCGGCGCTGAACACGGTCCGGTAGCCAGTGGAAAAGTCCCGTGAGAAGTCCTGGAAGCGGGTTTGGTAGCCGGACCATTGGTGGCGCACGAAGGGCGTGACCAGAGATTCCGCCTCGCCCTGAAGGTCGGTCTGGTAAAAGCTCCACGTGTGATCGCCGCCGAGGGTTGGCCCGGCCTCGATCACAGTCAGGTCCACGTCTGGCCGGGAACGGACAAAAGCCGTCGCCGCCAACACACCCGACAATCCGCCGCCTGCGATGATCAGTCTTTTTGTCATAGACCCGAAACCCTGGAAGTCTCGTATATAAGGCAGCGAAACACGCTTTCACCTGTTGGAGGACACTTGGACGCTCCAGACCTTGCCGCGCGTCAGGGACAGCGCACACGCCAAACCGTGATCGGCGTGACGTTGGCACTTGCCATCATGGCCGCGTTCGTGGGCGTGCACGTTGCCGCCGTGTTCGTGATCGACTGGAGCGTCACGCCCTTGTGGGTGGCCGCTGCCCTCATTGCCGTGGAAACATGGCTGTTCGTGGGCCTCTTCATTGTTGCCCATGACTGTATGCACGGCTCCCTGGCGCCCGGCCGACCCCTCGTCAACAGAACGTTTGGGCGGATCGCGTTGTTCCTTTACGCCGCGTTTTCCTACGACAAGCTGCTGCCGGAGCATCACAGACACCACAGGCGGCCAGGCTCGGCGGACGATCCTGACTTTGATCCCGACCATCCCACAGCGTTCCTGCCGTGGTTTTTGCGCTTCATGCGCCACTATTTCGGCTGGCGGGAGTTTTTCATCCTCGGCTTCGTGATGGTGGCGTACGTGGTGATCCTCGGCCCGCCCATTGTGAACCTTTTGGTGTTTTACGCCCTTCCGTCGGTACTTTCGGCCATCCAGCTGTTTTATTTCGGCACCTATCGACCGCACAGGCTGGGGGTTGGCGAGTTTGTCGACCACCACAATTCTCGCACCGACGATTTTCCCTGGCTTGTCTCCCTCTTCACGTGCTTCCATTTTGGGTATCATCACGAGCATCACCTGTCGCCGACCACCCCTTGGTGGCGGTTGCCGGTCGTGCGGCGGGCGCAGAAGGAGGTGACGGCAGCGCCGCTCTCCAACGCCCGCTAAAAAACTGTGTGATGGAGCCCCTTGGCGGGGCATCGACGTGTGGAGGGCATGTTGGATCTCCTGGTGAATGTTGCCGTCGTGCTGGCCACCGTGGCCGTGATGGAAGGCGTTGCCTATTCCACCCACCGCTGGGTGATGCACGGTCCGCTGGGCTGGGGCTGGCACAAGTCCCACCACGAGCCCCACGACAACACGTTTGAGCGCAACGACCTTTACGCCATCGTCTTCACCGTTCTGTCGGGCGGGCTGATTGCGGCGGGCATTCTCGGCGTGTGGCCGCTGCGCCAGGTGGGCATCGGCATGATGATCTACGGCATTTTGTACTTCATCGTGCACGATGGCCTCGTCCATCAGCGCTGGCCGTTCCGCTTCGTGGCAAGGCACGGCTACCTGAAGCGCCTGGTGCAGGCCCACAAACTGCACCACGCTGTGGACGGGCGGGACGGGTGCGTGTCGTTCGGCTTTCTGTATGCCCCGCCCGTGGCCCACCTCTCCGAAAAGCTGAAGCAATATGCCAGCGTGCGCGCCCCCAAAGGCCGGCGCCCCAACACACCTGCCGAAGGGGCCGCAAAGTAGTTAAGGGCCTTAGGGTGTGGGCTTGAAAACCATCCGGGTTTCCTGCGTCCGCGCGCCTTGCCAGCGCACGCCGGGACATCGTGCAGCGCGCGCCATTTATGGGTCCACACCCTCTAGGGCCGCGGCGGCCGCGTCCACAGACCCTCTCTGGAGAGGGCGCGCTCCGGCGCCACACGGCGCGCGGCCCACACACCGCTGCGGCCGATGAGGCGCAGTTTTGACGCCGTTCCGGTGGAGACACGGGTTGGAAGGCCGGCCGGTCCTGCCGAGCGCCTGCGCACACCAATCTCGCGATAGACCGAGGCGGCCGCCGCAATGGCCCAGGCGATGCGGAAGGGAAGACGCGCCATCCCCACCTGCGCCGAGGCGTAGTAGCGCTCAGCGGCGCCCACAAGGCGGTCACTGGCGGCAAAGACGGCATCGGCGTTCTGAGGGGCGGCAACCGCTTCAGGCGTTGCAGGGAGCCCCTCTGCGGCAAGCCACTCGGCAGGCAGGTAGACACGCCCGGTCAATGCATCGGCAATCACGTCCCGCGCGATGTTGGTCATCTGGAAGGCAAGGCCGAGATCGCACGCCCTGTCCAGCGTGTCGGTGTCCTCAGGTTCAACGCCAATGGTGAGCGCCATCATCACCCCGACGGCACCGGCTACGCCGTAGCAATACTCGGCAAGGTCGTCCTCGGTGCGGTACTGGCGGCCTGTCACATCCATCTGAAAGCCGTCCAGAAGGTCGTGGCAGAGGCGCGGCGTCAGACCGCGGGCGCGCGCCACAACGCCAAGCCCGTCGAACACAGGCTCCCCCAGCACCGTGCCTGAGAGGACCGCGTCGGTCTTGGCGCGAAGGTCGGCAAGGGCCGCGGCAGGATCGTCGGCGGCGTGGACGCCGTGGCCGTGGTCCTGCCCGTCGATCACATCGTCGGCGTGGCGGCACCAGGCATAAAGGCGCACCACATCGTCACGCACATCGGCCGGGAGAAGGCGCGAGGCGGCCGCAAAGCTCTGGGAGCCTTTGGCAATGCTCGCCTTCGCGTAGGCGACGTCACCGTTCGCCATGATGGCCATCGCCTACTGGGCTGCCACCGCTGCCATGTCCGGCACGTCCTCAAGGATAAGGCCGGCGGTGGCCTTGGCGGACCCAACGACCCCAGGCACACCGGCGCCAGGGTGGGTGCCTGCACCGACGAGGTAGAGATTGGGGATCTTGTCGTCCCTGTTGTGGCAGCGAAAAAAGGCGGACTGGGTGAGGATCGGCTCCAGCGAGAAGGCCGAGCCCAGATGGGCGTTCAACTCATCGGCAAAGCCTTGGGGGGTGAGGATGCGGCTCGTCACAAGCGTCTCGCGCAGGCGCGGAATGGCCGTGGCGTCCAGATGGTCGAGGATCCTGTCGCGGTAGCGCGGCCCCTCCACCGCCCAGTCAATCTCTGCCGCACCAAGGTGGGGCACAGGGGCAAGCACATAGTAGGCGGACTGGCCTGCTGGGGCGAGGGAGTCGTCGGTCTTTGATGGTGCGTGCAGGTAGAGCGAAAAATCTTCCGGCAGATCGGGGCCTTTGAAGATGTCCTTGATCAGCCCCTTGTAGCGCGGGCCGAACAGGACGGTGTGATGCTCAAGGTCGTTCGGCACCTCACGATTGAGCCCGAAATAGATGACGAAGAGCGAGTTCGACCACCGCTTCTGCTCAAGCTTCTTGCCGTAGGTCTGGCCGCGGTCGGTCTTGCCCAGGAGCGACTTATAGGTGTGGACGATGTCGGCATTGCTGGCCACAAGGTCCGCCGGCAAGACCTCGCCTGAACGAAGGCGCACACCTGTGGCGCGCTCGCCCGACATCACGATCTCGTCCACAGGCGCGCCGACGCGCACCGTCCCGCCGAGCTTGGTGAATAGGTCCGACAGGCCGCGCACCAGCGCCCCCGTCCCGCCCTTGGCGAACCACACCCCCCAACGCCTCTCCAGCGCATGGATCAGCCCGTAGATTGACGAGGTGGAGAACGGGTTGCCGCCCACGAGAAGGGTGTGGAAGGAGAACGCCTGGCGCAAATGCTCATCCTCGATGAAGCTTGCCACCTTGGCGTAAAGGTTGCGGTAGCTCTGCAGCTTCATCAATTGCGGTGCCACCCGCACCATGGACTTGAAGTCCAGGAACGGCGCGGCGCCGAGCTTCACATACCCCTCCTCCAAGAGCGCTTCGGAGTAGGCGAGGAACCGGCGATAGCCGTCCACATCCTTGGGGTTGCGGGCACGGATCTGGGCGTCCAGTTCGTCCTGGTCGTTCACATAGTCGAAGGTGTGCCCGTCCTCCCAGCGCAGCTGATAGAAGGGGCTGACAGGCACGAGGGTCACGAAGTCGGACATCTGGTGGCCTGACAGCGTGAACAGCTCCTCAAGGCAGGTGGGGTCGGTGATGACCGTTGGCCCGCCGTCGAACACGAACCCGTCGTCCTCGTAGACGTAGGCGCGGCCGCCCAATTTGTCGCGCCCCTCAACGAGCGTGGTGGCGATCCCTGCCGATTGGAGGCGGATGGCAAGGGCAATGCCTCCAAATCCCGACCCGATGACGACGGCGCTTGTCATGAAATTCCCCCTCTTGCTGCGGTCAGGACATAGCGGTCTTAACAGAATGGGCCATGGCCGCGCTCAGCGTCCCCTTGCCTCAGCGGCGACCATCGTTTTGATACGTGGCACGTTTCTGGGGAGGGTTCGTATGTTTGTCCGCATCTTTGTCGCAGCAGCGGTGCTTTTTGTCGCCGCACCATCGTTTGCACAAGAGCGCATGGCGCTGGTGATTGCCAATGGCGCCTACGACGGTGAGGCGCTGCCTGCCGTCGCCAGTGCGTCCACCGACGCCGAGATGGTGGCAGAGGCGCTGGAGCAGGCCGCCTTCGAGGTCACACGGGCCGACGATGTGGACCTGCGCGACCTCAAGGTCGCCGTGCGCGACTTTGCCGATGCTGTGGAGGCTGCGGGCGAAGAGACCATCGCCCTTGTCTATTTCACCGGCCAGGGGTTTGCGGCGGAGGGGCAGAATTACATCGCCCCCATAGGCGCCGACCTCCGCGACAAGTCCGACGCCGAGTTCGAGGCGCTTGCGGTGGAGTGGGTCCTGTCCCGCCTCGCGCGCGCCCACGACGGGCCAAACCTTCTTGTGCTGGACGCTGCCCGACCCAACGCCCTGTCCTCGGGCAACGAGGCCGGCTTCGTTCTGATGGGCGAGACGCCGCAGAACGCGCTTGTCGCCTTTGCCAACACACCGGGCAGCGTGGCCCCAGACGATGGCGGCGAGAGCCCCTTTGCCTCCGCCTTTGCCGCCGAAGCGGTGGTGCCCGGCCAGACCGCTGACGAGGTGTTTGCCAACACGCGCGATGGTGTGGCCGCACAGTCCGAAGGGGCCATGGTCCCATTCGTCCAAAGCGCTTTGGCGGACGACGTGATCCTTGCCCCGCAGACCATGTTCGGCCTGTCAGGTCTGACGCAAACCGAGGAGGCGGCCGACCTGTCGCCTGAGGTGGAAGCTTGGACGGCGGTGAAGGACAGCGAGGATGCCGGGGCGCTGAAGACCTTTATCAATTCCTATCCGGAAGGCGCCTACACCGCCCTCGCCCGCTCCCGCCTTGATGAGACGACGGGCGCCGTGCAAGACATCACCACACGCTTTGCCCTCCTGCAGGAGCAGTCGGAGGTGGTGAGCGCCCCCCAAAGGGCGCACGAATTCTACGCCAATGCCCGCCTCCACGAACTGAGGGGCGAGAACCAGGAAGCGCGGCAGAACTACCTGAAATACCTCGCCTTTGACCCGCCCTATGTGGACCCGCACCTGCGTTTCCAGCGCTTCCTTCAGGGCCAAGATGGGATTGAGGCCGCGCGCGAGGTCTACCGCTCCTTGAGCGCAGGCTCCAACGCCATTGCCACACGGTTTGCCGCGGCCCTCCTAGAGCCTGAAGAGGCGCGCACCGCTGCCCTTGAAGCGCTGCTAGAGGACGCGCCTGACTTTGCCCCCGCCCTCCATGCCTTGAGCGAGGACCATTCCGCCGCCCGTCTCGGTGCCCAGGCCTCAGCCGACAAGATTGCCGAAGGGCGCCTTTTGGAGGCTTTCAAGGCCAGGCTCGATGCCGGTGACGTGCGCCCGTACTACATCGACCAGCAGGCCGCAGCGGACGTGATTGAGGACGTGGAGACGCGCCTTGCGGCCCTCTCCACCGTGAACCTTGATGCCCTTGCAAGCCCCGTCCACATCAACGCCATGCGCTCCAACCAAGGCTGGACGGTCTCCTTCAACATTGCCGATCAGGTGCGCGAGATCTTCACCGGTCCCGAAGGCGGCGAACTTGCCTCCACGGGCTTCATGCCGGGGATCGTCAATCCGCAAACGGGCGAGGCGCTGCCACGCCAGTTCATCGAGGTGGACCCCGATGCGGAGGCGCACACCATCATGGTCGCCTACACCGACATCAGGGGCGAGCGGCGCGGCCCCTTCCCCGTGCTGTTCGACCCGCACAGCGCGCTGCGCGATGGGCAAAAACAAATCCTCCTGCAGCTCACCAATGCGTGGATCTCCACACGCGACTGGGACGGGCGCATGCTGATCTATTTCACCCACCTCATCAGCTACCGGTGTGCCATCGACACAGTGGCCTTCAGTTACGATGGCGATGATCTGGACAGGACTTACGAGCTTGCCCCCTGCAACCCTGACGATCCCCACGTTGTGGAGACGGCATCGGGGGTCGACTCCGATATCTTCCAGACCGTGCCGTCGGGGGCAACGAGCGTGTCGGTGCAACTCACCTTCAAGGATGGCACCGTCTCCGATGTGAAGCGCTTTGCCATCAAGTAGGCGCGTTCGCCTCTGGCGTCGGCTGAGGGGATGAGCACCTCGGCCACAGCGCCCCCCGGCCTCAAAGCCAAGCGCCGCAAGACGGAATCCTTTGCGTGGGTGGCCGCTATTGTCTTGGTGGCCGCCCTTGTGGGGGGCGTGTTGGGACAGCGTTTCGAGGCCCCCCTTGCCGACCGCGTCCTTGGCCTTGCCGCACCGCCGCCGCACCCTGACGTGGTGGTGGTCGCCATCGATGAAGACACGGTCGCCGACCTTCCCTCGCGCTCCCCCATCGACAGGCAGTTCCTGGCCGGGCTGATTGCCACCATCGACCAAAAGCGTCCCGCAGCGCTCGGCGTCGACCTTCTCTTCACCCGCCCGACGGAGCCCCTAAAGGACGCAGCCCTACGCACGGCCATCATCAACGCTGCCGCCCCCGTGGTGATTGCCTCCGCCCGCGAGGACGAGGGCCTGACGGCCGCCCAGGCCGCCTACAGTCGGGATTGGCCTGGCCAGCGGGGCCGTGCCGCCCTCCCCCGCGACGAGGCGGACGGGATGGTGCGCCACCTTCCGGCCGCTGATGGCACGCCGCCGTTTTCCCTGGCGCTCACCACCGCCGCTGGAAAGAGCGATGCCATGCCGCGCGGGCGCATCCTTTATGCCGACGGCGCCTTCCCCACCTACTCGGCCAAACTGGTCCAGCATCTGCCGGAGGCCTGGTTCAAGGGCAAGATCGTCCTCATCGGCAACACGCTGCCCCAAGTGGACAGGCACCGAACGCCCCGCATTGCCATTGAAGGGGCTGACCGGGGCGAGATCCCCGGTGTGACGCTGCACGCTCACATCGTCTCCCAACTTCTGTCAGGCCTGTCGCGCCAACCGCCGCCGGTCTGGCTCATCGCCCTCTCCGCGCTGCTGGCGGCCATGGCCGGGGCGGCACTGAGGCCCCTAGCGCCACTGTCGTCCGCCGCTGTGGGGATTGCCGCCCTCCTCGGCTATGGCGCGTTCTGTGCCGCTGTGGTCACGCTCACGCCCCAGCTTCCGCCCCTTGCCACACCGCCCCTTGCCTTCGTCCTTGCCGCTGCCGGCACCCTTGGCCAGCGCTGGCGGCGAGACAGGCGCGAGCGCATCCGCGTCAAAGGCATGTTCGGTCGCTATGTGAGCCCGCGGGTGGTGCAAAACCTGATCGAGACGGAGGCCGACCCTGTCCTCGGCGGCGAGCGGCGGGAGGTGACGCACATCTTCACCGATCTTGAGGGTTTCACCTCCCTTGCCGAAACGTTGGAGCCTGAGCGCACGGCCGAACTCCTCAACAGTTATCTGGACGGCATCGTCAGCCTGGTGCACGACGCCGAGGGCACCGTCGACAAGCTTGTGGGCGATGCGGTGGTGGCCTTTTTCGGCGCCCCCGATGTCCAGGCCGACCATGCTGAGCGTGCCGTCGCGTGCGCCCGCGCCATTGCCGTGTTTGCGGACAAGGAACGCACCCGCCGGCGCGACGAGGGCGTCCCCCTCGGCCGCACACGGGTTGGCGTCCACACGGGCATTGCCGTCGTCGGCAACTTCGGCGGCAACCGGTTGTTCGACTACACGGCCGTGGGCGACACGGTAAACGTCGCCGCGCGCCTTGAGTCGGCAAACCGCGCGGTGGGCACCACGGTCTTGATCAGCGCGGCCACGCGCGAGCGCGCATCGGGCGCTTTCCGCCCCGTCGGCCGGGTGCTCGTCAAAGGTCGGCGCGAGCCCGTGATGTGTTACGAGCCCGTGACCGACGAG
>JBCDCF010000076.1:0-10168 GCA_039182345.1 Pseudomonadota bacterium | reverse complement strand
GAGGCCGGATTCGGCGAGGATTGCTTTGCCCTGTTCCACATTCGTGCCCTCAAGGCGGACAACTAGCGGCACTTGGAGCCCAACCTCCTTGACCGCCGTCACCACACCCTCGGCAATGACGTCGCACCGCATGATGCCGCCGAAGATGTTGACGAGGATGCCCTTCACCTGGGGGTCGGCGGTGATGATCTTGAAGGCGGCCGTCACCTTTTCCTTCGAGGCCCCGCCGCCGACGTCAAGGAAGTTGGCGGGCTCGGCCCCGTAAAGCTTGATGATGTCCATGGTGGCCATGGCAAGACCGGCCCCGTTCACCATGCAGCCGATGGTGCCGTCGAGCGCCACATAGGCAAGGTCGTGCTTGGAGGCTTCGATCTCCTTGGCGTCCTCTTCGGTGAGGTCGCGCAGGGCCATCACATCGTCATGGCGGAAAAGGGCATTGCCGTCGAAGGAGACCTTGGCGTCGAGCACGCGCAGGTGCCCGTCCTGCATGACAATCAAAGGGTTGACTTCAAGAAGGCTCATGTCCTTCTCGGTGAAGGCCTGGTAGAGCTGGCGGGCAAGGGTCGCCATTTCGCCGGCAGCGGGAGCCTCAAGCTTCAAGGCGTCCACGAGGGTCGCCACATCGCTGTCGGTGACGCCCGTCAGCGGGTCGATGGCGACGGTGACGATCTTGTCCGGCGTGTCGTGGGCGACGGCTTCAATGTCCATCCCGCCTTCTGTGGAGACAACGAACGCCACCTGGCCGACCGCGCGGTCCACGAGGATGGAAAGGTAGAGTTCGCGGGCAATGTCGGCACCGTCCTCAAGGTAAAGGCGGTTCACCACTTTGCCTGACGGCCCCGTCTGCTTGGTGACGAGGGTGTTGCCGAGCATCTCGCGGGCGTTCTCAACCACCTCGTCCACCGACTTTGCCAGCCGCACCCCGCCTTTGGAATCGGGCCCCAGTTCCTTGAACCGGCCCTTGCCGCGGCCGCCTGCGTGGATCTGGCTTTTCACCACGTAGAGCGGGCCGGGAAGCTGTGCCGCAGCGCTTGCTGCCTCGTCGATGGAGGTGATGGCAACGCCTGCCGCCACAGGGGCGCCGTAGCCGCGCAAAAGCTCTTTGGCCTGATGCTCGTGGATGTTCATGGGATGGCTCCGGGGTCAGCGGCGGGGACGATGAGAGGTGTTCAAACAGGCCCTAGCATCCACGAAGAACGCGGTCGATGGCCTTGGCCGAGCCCGACAGCGAAAGCGTGAAGCTGGACCCCTCCACCAAGGGCGGGGCGAAATCATAGGTGAGGGAGCTGCCGCGGCGCAGGGCATCGATGACGCTGTCGGATGTGGCAACGCTGACTTTTGCCTGGTAGGCGGCATCGCGCTCGGAGAAGACAAGCTCGGCCGAGCGGCGCATGGTCTCGCCGTCAACGGTGAAGGCGACATCGGGAACGCTGGCTGGCTCCTCCATCGCGTAAAGGGCGGGCAGGATGGCAACGCGCCCTGCCTCGCACGACAGCTGCATCCCCACAGCGTCGGTTTCGGGGATGCCCCACTTGGCAAAGACTCCCACGTCCCCTTCGTCGATAAACCAGACGGGTTGGGGCGCCTGTGCGAAAGCGCCGGCCGTCAGGAGGGTGAGGAGCGCAAGCCCTGCAACAACGGGCCTAAGCAAGGCCGGAATCGATGTTGCGGCACGCGTCGATGAGACCGCGCACAGCATTCACCGAAGCGTCGAAGTTCTGCTTCTCGCCGTCTTCAAGCTCGATCTCGACAATGCGCTCTACACCGCCTGCGCCAATCACCACGGGGACGCCCACATAAATGTCGGACAGGCCATACTGACCGGACAGGTGCGCTGCGGCGGGAAGAACGCGCTTCTTATCGCGCAGGTAGGCTTCGGCCATCTGGATTGCGGACGCGGCCGGGGCGTAAAAGGCCGAGCCGCTCTTCAACAGGCCGACGATCTCGGCGCCACCGTCGCGGGTGCGCTGAACGATGGAATCAAGGCGCTCTTGTGTGGTCCACCCCATCTTCACAAGGTCGGGGAGGGGGATGCCGGCAACGGTGGAGTAGCGCGTCAAAGGCACCATGGTGTCGCCGTGGCCGCCAAGCACGAAGGCGCTGACATCCTCAACGGAGACATTGAACTCGTTGGCGAGGAAGGTGCGGAAGCGGCCGGAGTCGAGCACACCGGCCATCCCCACCACCATGTTTTCCGGAAGGCCCGAGAACTTCTGCAGCGCCCACACCATCGCATCCAGCGGGTTGGTGATGCAGATGACGAAGGCCTCGGGCGCATGTTCCTTCAGCCCCGCACCCACCTGGCTCATGACTTTGAGGTTGATGCCGAGGAGGTCGTCGCGGCTCATGCCTGGCTTGCGGGGCACACCGGCGGTGACGATCACCACATCGGCGCCAGCAATGTCGGCATAGTCGTTGGTGCCCGAAAGGTGGCTGTCGAACCCGTCGATGGGCGAGGACTGCATGATGTCGAGCGCCTTGCCGTCGGGGATGCCCTCGGCAATGTCGAACAGGACAACGTCCCCCAGCTCCTTCAGACCGGCCAGATGTGCAAGCGTGCCGCCGATTTGGCCGGCGCCGATCAGGGCGATTTTTGAGCGTGCCATGGGGGTGTCGTTCCACTGTTTAACGATGTCTGAAGAGGCTTTTCGCGTAGCGCGTTCGGGCCTCAGGTTCAAGCCGCTGGCCGCGTGGCGCCTTCTTGGGGTCAGGTCAAAGGCGCATCTTCGATGTCCTGGATGTAGCTGGCCGAGCGCATTTCAAACAGCCGCGAGGCTGTGCGGTTGAAGGCAAATGCCTCGGTCTCCGCACCCCCTGCCGAGGCGTCGAACAGGGTGTCTGGTTCGCCCGCGGCAGTCACCACAAGGCGCACACGCTGGTCGTAGAAAACGTCGATCAGGTTGATGAAACGCCGTGCGATTTCCTTCTGGCTCGGCGTCATCACAGGGCAGCCTTCCAGGAAAACCGTGTGGAAGCGCTTGGCGATGGCCGAGTAATCGTTGGCGCTGTAAGGGGCCTCGCACAGTTGGCTGAAGGTGTAGCGGGCAAGGCCGCCGGCAGCGCGCGGTGCGGTGAGGGTGCGCGAAGCCACCTTCACGCCCACGTCTTTCTCCTGCGCCCCGCCGAGAAGGGCCCGCCACAGCCGCTCGAACCCTTGGTCTCCCAGGGCAAACCACACCTTCCTGTCCTGCAGACGGTTGAGGCGATAGTCGGCGACCGCGTCCAGCTGCACCACATCCACATGGCGTTGAAGGAGGCGGATGAAGGGGATGAAGAGCTGCCTGTTGAGGCCGTTGCGATAGAGTTCGTTCGGCTCAACGTTCGAGGTCGCAACCAGCGTCACGCCGCGCTTGAACAGCCGCTCGAATAGGCGCGACAGGATCATCGCATCGGCAATGTCGGTGACGGCGAACTCGTCGAAGGACAGAACCATCGCCTCGTCGGCAATGGTGTCTGCGGCGGCGGCCACGGGCTCGTCTTCATGGGCGGCGCGGGCGGCGTTAATGCGCGCATGGGCATCGGCCATGAAGTCGTTGAAGTGGACGCGGCGCTTCTTTTTGAGGGGCACCGCCTCGTGGAAGAGGTCCATCAGCATGGTTTTGCCGCGGCCCACCTCACCCCAGACATAAAGCCCGCGGACCGGGGTCTTGCGGCCGAAGCGCTTGCGTAGGAAGCCGGGCATCGCGCCCTGGTCACGCTCCTTTATGGCATCGACGACGGTGTCCA
Organism: Pseudomonadota bacterium; assembly: GCA_039182345.1. GTDB lineage: Bacteria > Pseudomonadota > Alphaproteobacteria > Rhizobiales > Amorphaceae > Acuticoccus. The sequence continues at coordinate 6,442 of JBCDCF010000076.1, read as the reverse complement.
GCGTGCGCACCATCGCCGCCTGCATGGGATCCTCGTTTAGTTCACCGGATTCAAGGAGTTCGTCATACGCCTCCTGCACGCCCATAGACCGTCACCGTGTCCTTTCGCCCACGCCCGAAAAGGCAATGCCGCAGGGGCGCCGTCAAGTCTTGCAAGGGCAGGTGGCGCGGTCTAACCATCGCCTCCCCGGGGCGGGAGATGACAATGGCCGACCAGGCAAGCGCGAGCTACGAGACCATTTTGACCGAGACCGTCGGTGCGGTCGGGATCGTGCGGCTGAACCGGCCGAAGGCGCTGAACGCGCTCAACGCCCAGCTGATCGACGAGACCGTGGCAGCGCTAAGGGCTTTCGATGCGGACGAGGCCATCGGCTGCATGATCCTCACCGGGTCGGACAGGGCGTTTGCCGCGGGCGCAGACATTAAAGAGATGGCGCCGCTGTCGTTCGCCGACGCTTACCGCATCGACCTCATCACCAGTTGGGACCGCATTGCCACCATGCGCAAACCCATTGTCGGCGCCGTGGCGGGCTATGCGCTGGGTGGCGGCTGCGAGGTCGCGATGATGTGCGATCTGTTGATTGCCGCCGACACCGCCAAGTTCGGCCAGCCCGAAATCAATCTCGGCGTCATTCCAGGCGCCGGCGGAACGCAGCGTTTGACGCGCGCCATCGGCAAGGCGAAGGCCATGGACATGGTGTTGACCGGCCGGATGATTGACGCCGCCGAGGCTGAGCGCATGGGCCTCGTGGCCCGTGTGGTCGCCGCCGATGCTTTGATGGACGAGGCGATGACCATTGCCGACTCCATTGCCGAGAAGTCCCGCCCCGCGGTGATGGCGGCGAAGGAGAGCGTGGACCGCGCGTTCGAGACCACCTTGGCGGAGGGCATTCGCTTCGAGCGGCGCATCTTCCAGGCCCTTTTTGCCAACGAGGACCAGGAAGAGGGCATGACCGCGTTCATGGAAAAGCGGACGCCTGCCTTCAAAAATCGCTAATCACTTGACGAAAAGTGGTTGATGGGCTAACCGCCCCCGCCTAACTACCAGTGAGCCGCCATCCGGGCGGCTTTGTTTTTGGACGCAGGAATGGCCAACACAAAATCTGCTCAGAAGATGGTGCGTAAGCTGAACAAGCGCACCGCGGTGAACATGGCGCGGCGCTCGCGCATGCGTACGTATGTGCGCAGGGTCGAAGAAGCGATCCGCGACGGCAACCGTGACGCGGCCCAAGCCGCTCTCAAGGATGCCCAGCCCGAGATCATGCGTGCTGCTCAAAAGGGCATCCTTCACCGCAACGCGGCGTCCCGCAAAGTCTCTCGCCTGTCCTCGCGGGTGAAGGCGCTCTCCTAGAAGGCGAGCTACACTGCGGCGGGTCGGTCCCGCCGCTACCGATGGGTTTGAGTGGCCTCCGCAAGGGGGCTCTTTTTTCGCCCGCATGAGGGATGGAAGCCGGACGAACCGCCGATGGCGACGGGTCCGGCAAGTACCATCCGGCACAGTCCGATCCGGACAGTCCCGCGGGCACCGTCACAATTGTCATAGTCATGGTGATGATCCGGTCGAAGCCACCCTATGGACGGGTGGCTTTTGCGTTTGCGCGGATGCAAATCTTGCATGCCGCCCATGGCGTTCGCCCAGGCACGCAATCGCGTACGTGGGAGGCCTTTGCCGTCGCGGCGCTGTCACATTGCGTGCAATCAGAAAAGGGCTAGGATGTGACTTGGGCGAGTTTTCCACGCTCTTCGCATCGTTCAGAGCGCCTTTGCGAAATGGCAAATCGGGGCACGCGGCTGTGAACCGACCGGGTTAAAAATTTCTGAAAAATCTTATGAAAATCAGATGTTTGTGCAAGGTGGGTTTTGTTAGCCGCTTCACCAATCTCAGATTGGCTGTCAAGCGCTAAATTTTGGTCGTTTGGGCGCAGCCGGGTCGGGGCATGTCGACGGGGTTCAGAACCCTCTACATTACAAAGGGTTTTTCGACTGCTGCCTGGAAAAACACCACAGAACCTGCCGCTTTTTTCGCCGTTCGGTCGCAAAATCCGTCAGAAAGGGTTTGCCCAAAACGCCGCCGCGTGGTTTCTTCTGTCCATCGGCGAGCCGAAGAACTCGCGGGACAAAAAAACGGACTCGTCCTTGCTTTTGGAACGGGTCGCGATAGGTCAAAGGTACTAGGCTATGACGTGTGGTGCATCGATGGTTCGGTTCACAGTAAAAGCCACGGAAGCGTCGGTATTAAGCTAGCGCGCTTTCTGAGTACGCCTTAAGACCCCAGTCGCGAATACTAGAACTATTGTGCCGGATGTTTTGGCATCCGTACGGGAGAGTTGTGTCGATGGTGCAGGATCGCCCCACCGTGCTGAACGTATCGGCCGTGGACGCCTTTGAGACGGTCACGAGCGAGACGAACGCACGCCTTGTGGACGTGCGGACGCGGGCGGAGTGGACATTTGTGGGACTCCCTGACTTGCCGGGAAGTGCCCATGATCCGATCCTGCTGGAGTGGCAGAGCTTTCCGACCATGAGTGTCGATTCCGACTTTGGGCAGACCCTGGAAGGGGCCTGTCCGGACAAAACCACTGCGCTCTATTTCCTGTGCCGCAGCGGCGCCCGCAGCCTCGCGGCGGCCAAGGTGATGAGCGAACGGGGCTACACGCGGTGTTTCAACGTGGCGGACGGTTTCGAGGGGCCGCCCAATGCTGAAGGGCACAGGGGAACGGTGTCGGGATGGAAGGCGGACGGCCTTCCCTGGCGCCAGAGCTAACAAAAGTCGACTGTATAGTGATGGACACCTGCGGCGCACCCGGCGCCGGGCGGGGAAGGTGTGTCCGAGTAGGGCCGGGTGGTGTTGATGGCTTAAGTGCCCGCGCGGGGCAGAGAGGATCGAAAAGGATGACGACGTCAGTGGTCTCTAAAGATAATGAAAACAATGATGAGGGACGCCGCAAGTGGGCGGGTATTCAAGCGGAGCTGCGCGCCAGTCATGGTGAAGACATTTACACATCATGGTTTGAAAAGATCGAGTTTGTCCAGTTTTCGGGCAACGTGGTGGAGCTGTCCACGCCCACCCCTTTCATCAGGCACTGGACCCAAACCCGGTATGGGAGTGAAATTCTAACGCTTTGGCGCGCTGCACACGACAACGCCTTAGAATTGCGCTTCAGGGTCCGCGGCGCGCTGCGGCCTGCGGAGCGGCCGAATGCGCCTGGCGCTGAGGCTCCCAACCAGGCCGGCCGCACCAGCCGCGCCGCGCCCCCGCGCCGTCCTCAGGACACGGGCATCATCCAGCCCAAAGCCCCCGGCGGTCTTGAAGGCACCCCGCTTGAGGCCCGCCACACCCTTGAGGCGTTCGTTGAGGGTGGCGCCAACGCCCTCGCCGTCGCTGCGGCCAAGGCCGTTGCCCGCACAGGCCGGTCCCAGCGCCCCGCGTACAATCCTCTGTTCGTCCATGGCAGTGTCGGCCTTGGCAAGACGCACCTCTTGCAAGGCACTGCCGCCGCCGCGCTGTTGAACGACCCCAGCCTCAGCGTCCTCTACCTGACGGCCGAGCACTTCATGTACCGGTTCGTCACCGCCATCAGGAACAAGACCGCGCTGACATTCAAGGACGTCCTGCGCGACATCGACCTCCTCATCGTGGACGACCTTCAGTTCCTGAACGGGCAGAAGGTGCATGAGGAGTTCGGCCACACACTCACCACGCTGGTGGATGCCGGCCGGCAGGTGATTGTGGCCGCCGACAGGGCGCCCAACGACCTTGAAGGTCTTGAGCCCCGCGTGCGCTCGCGCCTTGGCGGCGGTCTCGTGGTGGAGCTCGGTGCCCCCGACTACGCCATGCGCAAAACCATCCTGGAGAACCGTGTCGCCGCCCATAAGGAGATCTTCGACACCCTCCAATTCCCTGACGAGGTGATTGACTTCGTCGCCCGCTCCGTCACCACCAACGGGCGCGATTTGGACGGCGCGGTGAACCGCCTCGTGGCGCACAATCAGCTCACCGAGGTGCCCATCAACCTAAAAATGGCCGAGGCGACGCTGCGCGATCTCATGCGTGCGCGTGAGACCCGCCGGCCCAAGATCGAGGACATTCAGCGCGTCACATCGGTGCACTTTGGCGTGTCGCGTCAGGACCTTGTGTCCTCCCGCAGGACTCGCGTCATCGTCCGTCCCCGGCAGATTGCCATGTACCTCAGCAAGACGTTGACCCCGCGCTCGCTGCCCGAAATCGGCCGCAGGTTCGGCAATCGCGATCATACGACCGTGCTTCATGCTGTGCGTAAGGTCGAAACGATGATCGAGAAGGAGCCGCAGGTGGCAGAGGACATCGAAACGCTGAAGCGGCTGCTCGACCAGTAACCCTGTCCCCTGGAACCGGATGGCCGGGCCTTGCGCGCCCGGCCATTTCCGGTCCAACGTGTGGTCCCAGCGGGGTGTGCCCCGCCCATTTCCGATGGACCAGTTATGCGTGCGACCCTTGAACGGGCCCATCTGTTGAAGCCGCTCGGCCACGTCCAGCGCGTGGTGGAGCGCCGCAACACGATCCCGATCCTTTCGAACGTTTTGATCCGCGCCGACGGTGCCGCGTTGACGTTGAAGGCCACCGACCTCGACGTGGAGATCGTTGAGACGGTGGAGGCGGCCGTGGACCAGCCCGGTGCCGTCACGGTGCCGGCCCACATGCTGCACGACATTGTGCGCAAAATCCCAGAGGGCGCGCGCATTGCGCTCGATACCAACCCCGACGGGTCGACCATGACGCTGTCGGCAGGCCGCACACGCTTTGCTCTTCAGATGTTGCCCGAGGCGGACTATCCGGACATTACCGCAGGCGAGTTCACCCACCGCTTCCAGCTGAAGGGCGGGGACTTGAAGTGGCTGATCGACCGCACGCAGTTCGCCATCTCCACCGAGGAGACGCGGTATTATCTGAACGGGATCTACATCCACACCATCGCCACCGATGACGGCACGATGCTGCGCGCGGTGGCGACGGACGGGCACCGCCTGGCGCAGGCGCAACTCGCCGCTCCCGAGGGGGCTGAGGGAATGCCGGGCGTCATCGTCCCCCGCAAGACGGTGGGCGAACTTCAGCGCCTGATGGAGGACCCCGACACCGAACTCACACTGGAGCTGTCGGACACCAAGATCCGCGCCAGCTTCGGCAACGTCGTGCTCACCTCAAAGCTGATCGACGGCACCTTCCCCGACTATGACCGTGTGATTCCGAAGAACAACACCAAAATCATGCAGGTGGACCGGGTGGACTTTGCCGCCGCTGTGGACAGGGTGTCCACCGTGTCTTCAGAGCGTGGGCGCGCGGTGAAGCTGTCCCTGGCGGACGGGGCGTTGACGCTGTCGGTGATCAACCCCGATTCGGGCACGGCGACAGATGAGCTGGTGGTGGACTTTGAAGCCGAGCCTTTGGATATCGGCTTCAACTCCAAATACCTCCTCGACATTACCGGCCAGCTCTCTGCGGAAAACGCGACATTTGCGTTGGCCGACCCTGGCTCGCCGACGCTGATCCACGAGGGCGATGCGGCAAAAACCCTTTACGTTCTGATGCCCATGCGCGTGTGAGACGTATGTGGCCCTCGCCCCCCATGAAGAGCCCGCCCGTCAGACCCGGCTGACCCGGCTCTCCCTCACCGATTTCCGCAACTATCGCGGCGCGACCCTGTCGGTGAGCGGCCAGCATGTGGTGCTGACCGGACCCAACGGGGCCGGAAAGACCAATGTGCTTGAGGCGATTTCTCTGTTCTCGCCGGGGCGCGGGCTGAGGCGTGCGGCCTATTCGGCGATGATCAGGCGCGAGGGTGAGGGGATTGCGCAGGCCTGGGCGCTCCACGCCAAACTTGCGCGCGAGAGCGAGGACTGGGCCATCGGCACAGGCTACACCGACGGGGCGAGCGGCCGGCAGGTGCGCATTGATGGTGACGACGGCAAGGCCGACGACCTCAGCCAGCTGGTGCGGATCTTGTGGCTGACCCCTGCCATGGATGGGCTGTTTACAGGCGGACCGTCGGACCGCCGGCGATTCTTGGACCGCCTTGCCCTCGCCCTCAACCCCCAGCACGGGCGCCGCGCCAATGCCTATGAACGGGCCATGCGCCAGCGCAACAAGATGATGGACGAGGGCGTGCGCGACCCCGCCTGGTTCGATGCGGTGGAGAAGGAAATGGCCGATCACGGCACCGCATTGACCCTTGCCCGGACCGACCTTGTGGATCGTCTGAACGGCGCCCAGTCCGCCAGAGCGGATGAGGCCACCGACTTTCCAAAGGCGCGGCTGACGTTGGCGGACGAGATGGATGCCCCTGACGCTGCCGCCTTTGCCCAAAAGCTTGCCGACATGCGCCCGCGCGACCGTGCCGCCGGCCGCGCCCTCGTCGGCCCGCACCGCGCCGACCTTTCCGTCGTGCACGTGGAGAAGGATATGCCGG
>JBCDCF010000075.1:0-10216 GCA_039182345.1 Pseudomonadota bacterium | reverse complement strand
TGAAAGAAAGGCTATTTACTTCGTGCGTACTACTACACTGCCTTGGCGGAAGATCAGGAATTCTCCACATTACGTCCGCTGATCGACTGGCTGGACTATAACGGTTACACCGTTGTAACAAAGCCGTTAAAAGAATTCTACGATCAGAGCGGCCGCCGCAAAGTCAAAGGCAACATGGATATCGAGCTGGTGATCGATGCCATGGAGATTTCAGAGCAAGTGGATCACGTGGTCCTGTTCTCAGGCGACGGGGACTTCCGCCGTCTCGCCGAAGCCCTCCAGCGCAAGGGCAAGAAGGTGAGCGTGGTCTCCAGCCTGCAGACGCAGCCGCCCATGATTTCCGACGACCTGCGCCGTCAAGCCGATCACTTCATCGAGCTGGGCGACCTGCAGGACGAGGTGGGCCGCAACCCTGCCGAGCGCCCCGCGCGTGCAACACCCACACGCGGCGAGGGTGCCACCTCCTCCGGTCCGGATCGCATCATCAACGCCTGACCGACGCCATTGCCCGCCCGACACGCGGCCGCGCCCAGCGGCCCGACAGATCCTGGCCGCGACTGCCCTTTGTGTCCGCGGCTCGTGGACTATCGCCTGGAGCAGCGCGCCCGCGAGCCTGACTGGCACAATGCCCCCGTCGACACATTCGGCGATCTTGGCACAGCCTCACTTCTTGTGGTGGGGCTGGCCCCTGGCGTGTCGGGTGCCAACCGCACAGGGCGCCCCTTCACGGGCGATTACGCAGGCAACCTCCTTTATAAGGCGCTGCTGACCCACGGGTTCGCGACAGGCGTGTTTGACGCACGACCCGACGACGGGCTCACACTCACGGGCGCTGCCGTCACCAACGCGGTGCGCTGCGTGCCGCCGCAAAACAAGCCGACGGGCGCTGAGATCAATGCGTGCCGGCCGTTTCTCGCCGCCACCATAGCGGCCATGCCCAAACTCACCGTCATCTTAGCGTTGGGGAGGATCGCCCATGATGCTGTCCTTCGCACCTTGGGCGAGAGGCTTGCGGCCCACCCCTTCAAGCATGGCGCGCATCATTTGATGGATGGCAAGCCGGCGGTTGCCGACAGCTACCATCCCTCCCGCTACAACGTGAACACGGGCGTCCTCAACGAGGCGATGCTGCTTGCCGTCTTCGCCGAGGTGCGCCGCCTTGTGGACGGCAAACGCCCCCGATAGCCCCCCGTCCAACAGATGATGCCGTGCGGCAGGGCTCTAACGCACCATTGCAGGGTTGTTGTCGTAGGCGAGGAAGAACTCGTCCAGCTGTGGCGGCGCCACAGAGGTCTCCGCCAGCATGGCGTGGGCCTGACCGCGGTGGTGGATCTGATGCTGGAACAGGTGGGCGAGCACATCGCACACGCGCTCGTGGACAATGCCCTCATCGCCCCTGTCTGTGGCCACCATCTCCGTCAGCATGTCCGGTGACAGGCTGGCGCAGTAGACCTCAAGCAGACCGTCCTGGCGGGCCTGTGCGGCGCGCAGGGCCCAGGGGCTCGTGATGGCAGGGGTGCTGAGGGCGGTCAGCCCCGCACCGCCTTGGGACAGCGCATCGTAGTAGTAGCGGTCCACCTCCAAGATGTGGTTCAGCGTTTCGCACAGCGACGGGAAGAACCCGGTGCGGGGGGCGATAAACTCCGCGTCGCTCAGCCCCTCGCAGGCGTGCAACAGCCTGTCGTTCGCAAAGGTGTTGTTGGCCGCCATCCCTTTGAAGTGGATGAGGAGGTCCACACCCCTTAGTCCGCAAAGGTGTTGGTGGTGCGGGTGACAAGGTTGGCGTTGCTGAGGACCGGCGACAGGATCTGCAGGAACTTGCCAAGCTCGGCGGAGGGGTGGTTCGCCACGTAGACAACGTCCTCGTCGCGCATGTCGAACAGCTGCATGAGGAAGAAGCTTTTGGGATCCTTCAGATTGATCCTGTAGATCGTGGGCACGCGTGTGCCTTCAGGCGCGGTGGTTGCTCGCGGGTTGAGCTGCTTGGCGATGTGGTCAGGCTCGAAGCGGAAGATGAACACGCCGCGGGCGTTGGCCTCTGTGTCCACAAGGCCGCCCACGCGGGCCATCGCCTCCGCCAAGGTCACGCGGCGGGTGGCGAAAGGCACTTCCTGCTTGTTCCTGAAAGCGCCGAACACGGTGTAGGTGCGCGCAACCTGGGAGACCAAGATGGTATCGCCAGGCTGGATGATGACGTTTTCCTTAGGCTTGTCGAAAATGTCCTCAAGGTGGGCTGTGGCCACCCTGTGCCCCCTGCGCAGCACCACCTGCGTCTCGTAAGTGGGGGTGGACGAGCCGCCGGCCGCCGCAATCACATCCAAGAGGCGAATGCCGCCGAAGGAGAGGGGGACAAGGCCTGGTGTGCCCACAGTGCCAAGGACGGTGACGGAGTTCACGCGGCTTTCCGTCACAAGCACCTGCACCTGCGGCTGGATCGCCTTGTCCTGAAGAGAGGTCTCAATGGCCGAGCGCAAACCGTTGACAGAGCGGCCCGCGGCCTGGACCGCGCCCACGTAGGGCACGAAGATCCTCCCCTGACCGTCGATCACGGTGCTGATTTGGGAGGCTTTACTGGTGGCTGAGGAGAACAGGCCGTCAGCACCGGCTTCAAAGATGTTGACGTCCAGCTTGTCGCCCTTGGCAAGGACGAGGTCCGGCACGGGTCCGCGCAGCTTGAAGACGGAGGCAAAGGCCGGCGGCTTGTACTGGCCGGTGATGTTGGTGGCCTTCTCGTCCAGCTCCACCACGATGTAGGGAGCCTTGGGCGCGTCGGGGTTTTCCTGGTCGGTGATGGCGACCGCAGAGGGGCCTTGGGAGGGGAGGGCGTTCGTGCAGCCAGCGAGCGCGAATGCGGCGAGAATCGCCCATCCTTTCCATCGCATATCGCTGTCCCCTCAACTCATTGGCACTGACAGCCACACGCGTAACACCGTGTGACGCGTCGGTGCATCATGAATTGGCGGACAAAAGTGAATGCCCCGTCAAACGTTGCCTTGCCGCAACATGTCGTGGCGGCAAAATTGCAATATTTTCTAAAGTTGTGTTGCGGCTAGGCCACGCGGTCGCGCACGGCAGCGGCAATCAAGGCCATCACACCCCATGCCAGGAACAACGACCCTGCAAGGATGGCCGTCCACCTGGAGCCCTCGGGGAAGGTGGATTCCTCAGGCGCTGCGCCACGAACGAAGACGGCGAGGTAGGATTGCTGCTTCAGCGCCTCGATCCGCGCCGCCTCGAGGGCGGCCATTGAGGAGGTGTAAGCCTTCTCCGCAAACTCCCGTTCGGCGAGGAGCTCCTCGTACCGCGACAGGCGCTCTGTAAGCACAGGTTGTGTCTGGCCGTCGTCGGCGACGGCGACGCGGCGACGCTCGGCATCGATCTGTTCGCGGGTCGCACGGATCTGGTTTTTCACGTAGGTGACGCGCGGCGAGGTCTCGCTCATGGTGGCCAGGAGCGCGTTCAGCTGCGCCTCAAGGGTGGCAAGCTCGGTCTCAAGCGTGCCCACCAGGCTCTGGCGCGTGGCGGCCGCCGCCGTGGGATCGATCTCCCGCTCGGTGCCGCGATAGCCGGCGAGCGCCTTGCGGGCATCGGCAAAGCGGGTTTCTGCGATTTTCACCTCACGCTGGGCGGCGCGCACACCATCCTCACGGGCGCGCATGGACAGATCGTTGATCAGCCCCTCTGACTTTTCGATCACCTTGCGGGTGATCACCTCAGCGTCGGCGGCACGGAACGCGCGGATGGTGAGGGAGATGATCCCCGTGTCCACATCGAACACCACCGCGCTCATGGTTTGCCAGTAGTCCACCAGACCTTCGATGGGCACGCTGGGGTCCAGGCGGTAGTAGGCGTCTGCATTGGGGCGGCTGTAGATTTCCAGGAAGTTCGCTTCCGAGACCAGCGCCTCCACCATCTCGCGGGAGTGGATGTATTCCTGGAGGATGTAGCTGTCGGCGCTTTCAGAGCTTGCGCCGCCGGCCCCCATGGAAAACAGGCTCGTAATGTCCACCGCCGAGGAGGAGGAGGACGCACCGCGCACGGCAAAGGAGCTTTGGGTGGCGTACTGATCGCTGGCGACGAACCCGAAAAACAGGCCCGCCAACAGCGTCGGAAGCAGAACCACCAGGCAAAAGCTGAGCTGAATGAACCGGCTGAAGGACGACGCCTTGCGGTTCACCTGCACCCGTGGCGGCAGGACAAACGTCTCCGGCTGGACGATGGCCATCTGGCCGGGGCCTTTGGCGACGGTCTGCGCCTTGCGGGCGTCGTGTTCGTCAACGTCAAAGGCTTCGCCGCGCTGGGCGAGCATGCGCTGGCGACGCTCTAGGCGCAAACGCTTGGCTTCACCACGCTTCTCAGGAGGGTTTTGCTGCGTCGGAACGAGATTCTTGTCACTCATAGGACTTTAAAGGAGCTCTTCCTGCGCTTCGTCTTCTTCATCGTCATCCTCGGCTGCGCCGCTGGGGGATTCCCCTTCCGGGATCGGCAGCGATTTGAAGACGTCAATCGCTTTCGCCACATCGTCGAATTTAAAGATGCGGCTTTCATAAAGGATGTATGCCAGATCACATGTCTGCGGAATGAACCGCGTATCGCTTAAAGTGATGATGTAGTCACGCTGCAACAGGAAGTCGCCCATGGGCGCGGCAGGCCCCACAAGGTTGAACTTCTCAGGCTTGAAGCGATCATCGATGAGATAGCAATCAAAATTGGCTGCAATGGCGATGATAATGCCGATCCGGCGGCGAACATCAATCTTCTGGGCGCCCATGGGCTCGTTGAGCCGCTTCTCGCTCATGTCGCACAGGTCGCGCACATAGTGGATGAGGTGGGGCGCGTTGATGTCCATGAGCCGCGCCAGATAGAGGATGTTCTGGCGGGTGGACATGCGTCCGTCAAAGTAGCTGAGCTTGGTCAGCTTCCAGGAAATCCGGGAGTAAATGGCAACCCGGCCCCGTCGCGGCGGGGCCGTTCCCGACAACATGTCGAGGATGGAGGACTTGCCGGAGCCCTTGTGGCCCAGCACCGCAATCCTGCGGTCGCGGGGAAAGGAGACGCTCAGGTTGTCGAACACGGGGACCTGACGCTTCTTCACCATGTAGTCAAATGCGACGTCGGTGAAGGCCGCGTGGCAGGTTTTGGCGGAAACAGGAGCCTCACGGCGCAGCTCAAGGTCGGCCTCGGTCATGATCCGCGGCCGGTCCAGTTGGCGCTGACGCATGGCGTCCTCAAAGAGGACGACGGTTCCCTCGCTCATGCACACTCTCTGATCATGCCGTCACAACACCCATAGCACATCCGTGCCCTATGGGGGCTGCGTGGGGATGACCTCGTCAGCCGCCCAGGTAGGCCTGCTGGATGGCAGGGTCGGCCAACAAGGCGTCCGACGCGCCTGACGCAACCACGCGCCCGGTTTCCATCACATAGCCGCGACTTGCAAGTCCAAGCGCGGCGGACACGTTCTGCTCCACCAGTAAGATAGTGGTCCCCACCTCACGATGCAGGGCCGAAAGGGTCTGGAAAATCTCTTTAACGACAATCGGTGCCAATCCCATGGACGGCTCGTCCAGGAGCAGGAGCCGTGGGCGCGACATCAAGGCGCGCGCAATGGCGAGCATTTGCTGCTGACCGCCAGAAAGGCTGCCGGCAGCCTGGCGTGTGCGCTCTTTGAGGATGGGAAAAAGGCTCTCCATCTTGGCGCGGTCGGCCTCAGGCTCGCCAGCCCTGCGAAAGGCCCCGAGCGCCAGATTGTCGGCCACAGACAAGGGAGAAAACACCTGGCGCCCCTCAGGCACAAGCGCCACGCCAGCCCCGACGCGCTTGTGGGGCGGGCTCCCGGTCATATCGTCGCCATCGATCACAATGCGGCCTGCAGCGGCAGGATGGACCCCTGCAATCACCTTCATGAGCGTTGTCTTGCCGGCCCCGTTGGCGCCGACAATGGCGACGATTTCGCCCGTATCCACCTCAAGGGACAGATCGTGCAGGACCTCGATGCGCCCGTAGGCGGCGGTCAGACTGTCGACCTTCAGCATCATGCGTCTGTTCCGAGGTAGGCAGCGCGCACGGCAGGGTCGTTGCGCACGTCCTCAGGCTTGCCGTCGGCAATCATGCGGCCCTGGTCGAGGACGATGACGCGGTCTGACAGGCTCATGACCATCGCCATGTCATGCTCAACGAGGATGATGGAGAGGCCCTCGTCGGCAAGCCTGCGGATCAGAGCCGCGAGTGCTTCCGTCTCCGTCGCGTTGCACCCTGCTGCGGGCTCGTCCAGGAGCAGCACCTTGGGCTCGGCGGCAAGGGCGCGCGCGATTTCAAGGCGTTTCAGCGCACCGTAGGGGAGGGAGGAGGCGGGCCTGTCGGCAACGTCGGCAAGGTCCACATGGTCAAGATGGCCCGCTGCCGCCTCGCGCGCCCGCCTCTCCTCACCAAAAAGGGATGGCAGCGGCAGGAGGTGGCGCAGCACATTGTGATGCTCTGACAGGTGGCCCCCCACCATGACGTTCTCGCGCGCCGTCATCTGAAAGAAAATTTGAAGGTTTTGGAAGGTGCGCGAGAGGCCGCGCGCGGCAAGCTTGTAAGGAACTTCGCCGGTGACGTCCTCGCCATAAAGGAACACGCGGCCGTGGCCTGGCGTGTAGACCCCGCTCAACATGTTGAAGAGCGTCGTCTTGCCAGCGCCGTTGGGGCCGATGATGGCGGTGACGCCCGCCTCCGGCGCCTCGAAGGTGACCGAATCCACAGCGCGCACGCCGCCAAAATCGATCCCAAGGTCCTGTGCGGCAAGGCTGGTCATCGCGCTTTGGCCCTCCGCCGACCCGAGACAAGGGCAATGAGGCTTGGGACGATCCCTGCGCGAAGGCCGATCATCACCACCATCATGATGAGGCCGAGCACCATGTGCTCATACTCGTTGAAGGCGGTCAGCACCTGGGGGAGCGCTGTCAAAATGCCAGCCCCTGCCACAGCGCCGAGCACAGAGCCCATGCCCCCAAGCACCACCATTGTGATGAGCTCAACGGAGGTGAGGAAGCCTGCCACATCGGGCGTCACGAACCCGTCGAACAGCGCCAGGAGCCCGCCTGCCACGGCCGCATAGATGGCGGAGATGACGAAGGCGATGTTCTTGTACTTCGCCACATCGACGCCAGAGACCATCGCCGCCACTTCAGAATCGTGCACCGCCCTCAGCGCCCGCCCCGTGGGGCTGGCCTTGATGGAGCTTGCGATGAGCGCGCCGATGACGAGGACGGCCCCCGTGATCCAGAACCAGTTGTCGGCCCCCCTGATGCGCTCGCCAAACAGCGTCAGGCGCGGAACGGGCATGCCGTCGGGCCCCCCCGTCAGCCAGGCCTCGTTGGTGATGACCATGGAGATGAGGATGCCAAGACCAAGGGTTGCCACGGCAAGGGCATGGCCCTTCAGCCGCAAAACGGGCCGGCCCACCACAAGGGCGATCAGGCCTGCGATCACCACCCCCGCCAGCATGGACAACAGGGGGTGAAGGCCGAGCGTCGTCGGGCCGATGGCGACGGCATAGGCGCCGATCCCAAGGAAGCCCGCGTGGCCGAGGCTCACCTGGCCGGCATCGCCCACAAGGATGTTAAGGCCGATGGCCGCAAGCCCATAGATGAACACCAGCGAGGCCACACGCAGGATAAAGTTGCTGTCGGCGGCAAACCAGACGACCACCATCACGGCCACGAGGACGAGGGGCGTTGCAAAGCGCTGGGCCATCAGACGCGCTCCACCCGGCGCTTGCCGAAGAGCCCCGCCGGCATGAAGAACAATACGAGCAGGATGACAATGAAGGCGAACGCGTCCTTATAGTCCGAGGAGATGAGCCCTGCCCCATAGGCTTCGATGAGCCCCACAAGAAGCCCGCCGATGACAGCGCCGAAGGGGTTGCCCATACCGCCGAGCATTGCCGCGGCAAAGCCTTTGAGCGCGAGGAGCGTGCCCACATCGTAGCTCGTCAGCGTGATGGGGGTGACGAGAATGCCCGCCAGCGCGCCGATCGCCGCCGACACGCCGAAGGAAAGGCCCACCACAAGCGATGTGTTGACGCCAACGAGCTTCGCCGCAAGCCTGTTCGCAGCCGTTGCCAACACGGCCTTGCCCGACAGCGTGCGCTCCAAAAACGCCCACAGCGCCACGAGGACGGCCATGGCGCCCCCCAGCACCCAAAAGGTCTGCGGCAGGACGGCAGCGCCGCCGAGGCGGATGGGGGAGTCGCCTGAAATGGGCGGCAGGGAGTGGAACTGTTTGTCGAAAATCACCTGGGCGGCGCCGCGCAGGAAGATGGACGCGCCGATGGTGATGATGATGAGCGTCACCGCCGTCGCCCCGCGGGCAGGCTCAATGGCAAGCGCCCAGAGGAGGAGGCCGACGCCGACGGTGGCCGCAACGGCAAGCACTGCGGCGACCGGCAAGGGGATGCCCGCTGCGGCCAGGAACACCGTCGTCATCCCGCCCAGCATCACGAACTCGCCCTGGGCGAAGTTGATGACGTCCGAGGCGTTGTAGATGAGCGTGAAGCCGAGGGCGACCAGCGCATAGACAGCGCCCACCGTCAGCCCTGAGAAGGTGAATTGCAGGATCTCAGCCATCGACGGCCCCTTCGGGCGCTCCGTTGCGATAGGGGTTGAGGGCGGCCGCCGCCATGGCGTGGAACGGCGCCTGGATGCCGGCCGCCACCGCCAGAGCGGCGACCCTGCCGGACAACTCGTCCACCTCAAGGCGTTTGCCGCGCAAAAGGTCGTCCAGCATGGACGAGCGCATGTTGGGCGCAAACCCTTCCACCGCCTTCATGTGCTGGTCCACAAAGCCCGGATCCACCGACGGCTCATAATGGCGCGCCACGTTGAAGGATTCCTCCACCGCCTCGCGGTAAAGCCCGTTGCACAGGGCGTCATCCAGGATGGGGCCGATGGGAAGGCGCGTCAGCGAGGTCATGGCCGAAAAGGCCGACAGCATCACGAACTTTTCCCAGATGCGCTTGCGAATGTCGTCCACCACCTCAACGTCCGCCCCCGCATTCGCGGCGATCTCTGCCAGACGCGTCAGCCTGTCGTCGGTGCGCCCATCGAACATTCCTGCCAGAAGGCGCGCAAACTGCGAGCTGTGGCGGATGACGCCAGGGGCACGCACGTCAGCGGCAATATAGGCAACGCCGCCCGCCACGCGGTCCTCCCCAAAGGCGGACGTCAGCTCAGCTTCCGCTGAAATTCCGTTCTGGAAGGAGACGACGAGGGTGTTCGGGCCCACCACCGGCTTGATGGCGTCGATCCCCTCCACGGTGTCATAGAGTTTGACGAGGAAGAGGACGATGTCGGCCGTCTCATGGCCGGTCAGATCGTCCGTGGCGCTCACGCGGTCCAGCGAAAGGTCGCCGAGGCTGCTTTCTATCATGAGGCCGCTTGTGCGCATCGCCTCAAGGTGAGCGCCGCGGGCGACGAAGGTGACATCCTCGCCCGCCGCTGCGAGCCGGGCGCCGAAGTAACCTCCCACAGCGCCCGCGCCCATGATGACGATCCGCATCGTCCGTCCCCCTCACGTGCCTCTGTTCAGGAGGCGCTATCGTCAACGAGGGTCCACTCGCCGTCCTTGATTTCGAGCATCCTGAAGGCAGACAGGTCGAGGCCCATGTGATCCTCAGCGCTCATGTTGACGACGCCAGCGGTGCCCATGAACCCTTGAGTCTCCTGCAGCGCATCGCGGATGGCAACAGGATCGGTGGAGTCGGCGCGCTTGATGGCCTCCACCACAAGCATCAGACCGTCATAGGCATGGCCGCCGAAGGTGGAGACGGGCTCGCCGGTCGCCTGCTCGTAGGTGGTCTTGTAGTCCACCACCACGGGCTTTTGCGGGTCGTCGTCGGGAAGCTGCTCGGCCACCAGAAGGGCGGAGGCAGGAAGGCGCACACCGTTTGCCGCATCACCGGCAAGCTCGATGAACGACTTCGAGGCAACGCCGTGGCTTTGGTAGAAGGGCATGTCGATGCCAAGCTGGGCGACGTTGCGCGTCACGATGGCAGGGCCTTGGCCGAAGCCTGCGTTCACCAGAACCTCAACACCGTCGGTGTTTTTGATGTTGGTGAGCTGGGGCGTCATGTCGGAATCCTTAGGACCATAGGACTCGTCGGCCACAATCTCGATGTCGTAGTTGCCGGCCACATCAAGGCACTGGGAGCGCATGGATTTGCCGAAGCCGCCTG
>JBCDCF010000074.1:0-10334 GCA_039182345.1 Pseudomonadota bacterium | reverse complement strand
GCGCTGGAGTTCGCACTCCATATGCCTGCGAGCAACGGCCGCGTTCAAGGAAGGCGAGTTCGAGGTGTTCTACCAGCCTCAGGTCACGATGGCCGACAACACCATTGTCGGTGCCGAAGCCCTCATCCGCTGGCGTCATCCTGAGCGTGGACTGCTGGCGCCGTCGGAGTTCTTGCCGGTTTTGTCCTCGATGCCGCTCTCCCGCTCGGTGGATGAGTGGGTGCTCGACGTTGGCTGCCGCCAGACAAGTGTGTGGCGCGATGTGGCGCCGAAAAACTTCCGCCTCGGCGTGAACCTGTTCAAGTCGCAACTGCGCAGCGGCGGCCTCTACGACATGGTGCGTTCCGCGTTGGAGCGCAGCGGCCTTCCCCCCGAGGGCCTTGAGCTTGAAATCACCGAGGACACCATGCTGCGCCCCGAGTTCGGCGTGAAAGGTCCTCTCCCGCGCCTGCGCGACCTTGGTGTCAGCATCGCCTTTGACGACTATGGGACCGGTTATGCCTCCCTCAGCCAGTTGAAGGACTATCCTGTCACCCGGCTGAAGATCGACCGATCGTTCGTGGCCAACATCTGCCAATCGGAGGAAGACCGCGCGGTGGTCCTCGCCGTCCTTTATCTCGGCCGCTCCTACGGGCTTGAGGTGATTGCCGAAGGGGTGGAGGACAAGGACCAGCTCGGCGTCCTCAACCGTCACGGCTGTGTGGAGGTGCAAGGCTACCTTTTCGGCAAACCGATGCCGGCGGACGCGTTCGACCAGCTTCTGCGCACCCAGTCCCGAAGCCGCAAGCCTCTCCGCCTCCTCGACGGCACGGTCGACGATTACGGCATGGTGCGCGCGGCCTGACCGTCGTGCGGTGTGGGCGTGGCCGTTTGATGGTCAGGCACCGGTTCCATGTGGGCGTCACCTGCTCTAGTCTCGGCGCAAACGCGAGGGGGGCGACCCAACGATCCTCCTTTGCGTAACACCAGGACGTTGGAGGAGACGACCATGAAACTATTCGCCGCGGCGGCAGCCCTTGCCGTCATTGCAGGACCTGCAGTCGCCCAAACGTGCGATTGGAAGCCTGAGCGCGCGGTCACCTATGTGGTGCCTTGGGGCGCTGGCGGCGGCACCGATGCCAACAGCCGTATGCTGGCAAGCCTTCTTGAGCAGCACTTCGGCGTGCCCTTCAACGTTGTGAACCGCACCGGCGGCAACGGCGTCACGGGCCACTCGGCCATCGCCAATGCCGAGCCCGACGGCTACACCGTCGGCGCCGTCACGGTGGAAATCAACACCATGCACCACGTGGGTCTGACCGACATGACCCGCGCCGACATCACCCCCATCGCGCTGGTGGACATTGTCCCCTCATCGGTGCTGGTGAAGGCCGATTCGCAGTTCAACACCCTCGGTGAGCTTCTGGAGTATGCCAAGGCGAACCCTGGCGAATTGACGGGCTCGGGCACCTCTCAAGGCGGCATCTGGCACCTGGCGCTGGCAGGCATGCTGAACTCTGAGGGGATTGCGCCTGACGCCATCCGCTGGATCCCCTCCAAGGGCGCCGCCCCCGCCATGCAGGAGCTGATGGCCGGCGGCGTGGACGTTGCCACTCCCGCTTTGTCGGAAGGCAAGGCGCTCATCGAGCAGGGCGAACTGAAGGCGCTCGCCTACATGCACACCGACCGCATGGGCGCTCTGCCTGACGTTCCCACCACCGCCGAACTCACCGATTCGGGCTGGACCCTTGCAGCGTGGATCACCTTGTCCGGCCCCGGTGGTCTTCCTGATGAGATCACTTGCGCCTACGAGCAGGCCGCTTTGGAAGCCTTCAAGACCCAGGAGTGGGCCGACTTCAAAGAAAGCCGCGGCTCTGAGGTGGTGAGCATGGGCTCTGAGGACCTTACCGCCTTCATGGCCGAGTCCGACGGTGCCTTGGGCGAGACCATCACGGCCATCGGCCTCAACAAATAATCGACCAGGGCGGCGGCGCTCCAGCCGCCGCCCTTATTGTCGAAAGCAGCGTCCATGCGCGTCGATGACAGGCTTTTGGGCCTTATTCTGGTGGTCTTCGGGATCGCCATCTTCCTGATTGCACGCACCTTCCCTTTGATGGCGGGCCTTCCTTACGGGCCTGGCTTCTTCCCCTCCATCGCCGCCGTCGGTTTGATGGTGTGCGGGGTGGTGATCAGCGTCACCGGTGCCCTCAAAGCCCGCACAGCGGTCGGCGCCGCGCCGGCCGAGCCCCTCAGCGCCGACGATCGCCCTGTCGCCGCCGCGGTCAAAGGCGGTGTGGTGCGGCCTGTGTTGATTGGCCTCATCGTCGTCTTCTTCGGCCTGACGCTTCAGCCGCTCGGCTTTCACATCAGCGCAACGCTGACCGTGGCTGCGGCCGCTTTCGTCTTCGGGGCGGGGCCCATCGGCGGCCTCGTCCTTGCCCTTGTGGCCGCCTTCGGGGTGCACGCCGTTTTCTATTCGCTCTTGAGGGTGCCTTTGCCCTGGGGCGTCCTCACCCCCGTCGCCTGGTGATGGGCGTCGCCGGCACGGGGCAGACCGCGATGGCGGAAGGCTGATTGATGTCCATCGAAATCTTCGCCGCCGTCTTCACCGTCGAAAATCTCACCGTCATTTTGCTCGCCACCCTTTACGGCACGTTCGTGGGGGCGATGCCTGGGCTGACGGCGACCATGGCGGTGGCGCTCCTGGTCCCGTTCACCTTCTTCATGGACCCCATTCCGGCAATCAGCGCCATCATCGCAACCACAACAACGGCAATCTTTGCCGGTGACATTGCGGGCGCGCTCCTGCGCATGCCTGGGACGCCAGCCTCTGCCGCTTATGTGCAGGATTCCTACCGCCTGGCGCGGGAGGGCGCGGCACGGCGGGTGCTTTTCGTCTCCCTCATCACAGCCTCCATCGGCGGCATTGTGGGGGTGGCAATCCTTGCCTTCACAGCGCCTCAGCTCGCCCGTTTTGCCATCGGCTTTTCCAGCTTTGAGAACTTCTGGCTGGCGACGCTGGGCCTCACCTGCGCCATTTTCGCAGGCTCCGGCACGGTGGCCAAAAACCTTGCCAGCCTCTTTCTCGGCCTGTTCGTCGCCTCCATCGGGATTGACGTTGCCGTCGGTCACCCCCGCTTCACCTTCGGCAACATCGAGCTTTTGGATGGGGTCAGCTTCATCCCGGCGATGATCGGCCTTTTTGCCATGTCGGAGGTGTTGCGCAACGCACGGGCGGGGGACGCGGCGCGGGCGGTGGACATTGCCCTCGACACCCTGGGCGCCGCCCTCAAAGGCGCGCTCTCCACCTTGAAGCGGGTGAAGAGGGTCATCACCCAGTCCAGCATATTGGGCACGCTGATTGGCGCGCTGCCCGGGGCAGGGGCCGACGTTGCGGCCTGGATTGCCTATGCCATTGCCAAGCGCGGCTCCAAGACGCCTGAGCGCTACGGCAAAGGCTCGCTGGAAGGGGTGGCCGCAGGCGGGGCTGCCAACAATGCCGGCGTTGCCGGTGCGTGGACCCCTGCCTTGGTGTTCGGCATTCCCGGCGACAGCGTGACGGCGATCGCCATCGGCGTCCTCCTCATGAAAGGGCTGACGCCGGGTCCGCAGATCTTCACCAACGATCCCACCCTTGTGGGGGCGCTGTTCGGCTCGTTCTTCGTTGCCAATGTGGTGATGCTGTTCACGGGTGCCCTTGCCATCGCGCTTGCCACGCTGATCCTCAAGGTGCCGCGGCAGGTCTTGATGCCGCTGATCTTGCTGTCGTCCCTGGTGGGGGCCTACGCCATCACCAACTCCACCATGGCGGTGTGGATCGTGCTCGTCCTGGGCATTGCCGGCTTCTTCATGGAAGAGAACGGCATTCCCATGGCCCCTGCCATCCTCGGCATCGTGCTTGGGCGGGTCTTGGAGGACAACTTCATGCTGTCGATGCTGAAATCGCAGGGCGAGATCGGCGCTTTCTTCGACAGACCCGTCGCTGCGGTCCTCGGCGTCATCACGCTCACCCTATGGGCGCTGTTGCTGGTGCGCGCGGGCCTTCAGATGCGCCGGGGCCGGCGCGCCACTTCCTCACCCTGACACGGACACCATCGATGCCGCCAAACCCCATCCTTGCCGCGCTGAAGCGGGGCGAAACCGTCACGGCCATGTGGAGCGAGACAGGCTCGCCCGACCTTGCCGAGGCCGCTGTGCGCATTGGCTGGAAGGTGATCGTCATCGACAACGAGCATGGCGTTGCCTCCCTCGACAAGGCCGTGGAGATCCATCGCGCGGTGCTGTCGGCGGGCGGGGATGTCATCATCCGCGTGCCGTCGGTGGATCCAGTGCACCTTAAGCAGGTGCTCGACAGGGGCTTTCGCTCCATCATGGCGCCCATGGTGCATGATGTGGCCACCGCCGAACTTTTGGTGGATGCCTGCCGCTACCCCCCTTTCGGGAGCCGCGGCTACGCTGCGCCCATCGTGCGCGCCTCAGGCTACGGCACCACGCCCGACTACGTGAAAACGGCGAACGACGAGCTCCTCCTCATTGCCCAGATCGAGCATAAGGATGCGGTGGAGAACCTTGCCGATATCGCGGCCGTGGATGGCATCAACGCCCTACTCCTCGGCCCCAACGACCTTGCAGGCTCCCACGGTCTGCTGGAGCGCCTGGACCATCCCGACATGATGGCCCTTTACGAACGGGTGGAGAAAGAGACCATCGCATCCGGCCGCTGGTTCGGGTCCATCTGCCGGCCGGGACGCTCAGCGCGCGATCTGCATGAGCTCGGCTGCCGCATCATCGTCGGCCCTGCCGACATCGGCTTGTTCCTGGCAGGGGCCCGCGAGGCTCTGGACGAGTTTCAATTCTAGCGCATGACCAACACGATCTGGGTAAGATCGTGCGAAGAGGGCCTGCGCCGGATATGGATGCGAGGGCGTCCTCACCCGCTCGGTTTGGTTCAAGCCGAGCGGATCGTGATTCAGTGGAGGCGGGCGACGGTGAAGGCGACCACCTCTTCAAGGACGTCGCGCAAGGTGCTGGGCGGGGCGCGATGAAGGTCGCTGAGGGCGCGCTGGCCAAACGCTTCGGCACGGTCGCGGGCATCGGCAAGGGCGCCTGAATCGCGCACTTTGCGGGCCGCGACCGGAATATCGGCGTCGGTGACCTTGCCGTCTTCGATGCAGCGGCGCCAGAAATCCTTGTCCGCCTCGCTGCCCCGTTCGTAGGCCAGCAGAACCGGGAGGGTGGCTTTGCCCTCGCGCAGATCATCGCCCACGTTCTTGCCGAGGGCTTCCGCATCGCCTGAAAAATCCAGCACATCGTCGATGAGCTGGAAGGCGAGGCCAAGGTGCCGGCCGAACGACTGCATGGGATCGCGGTAGGACGGTGCGCCGGCTATGATGGGGCCCGCGGCGGTGGCGGCGGCAAACAGGGCGGCGGTCTTTGCCTCAATCACCGCCATATAATGGGACTGGCCCACGGACAGGTTGCGCGCGCCTGCAAGCTGGCGCACCTCACCTTCAGAAATGGTGGCAGCGGCGCTTGAAAAGACGTCCAGCGCCTCAAGCGAACCAACGTCCACCATCAGCTTGAAGGCCTGGCCCAGCAGGAAATCGCCCACGAGGACGCTTGCCTGGTTGCCCCAGATCATCCGCGCGGCAGGGCGGCCGCGGCGCATGGCGCTCTCGTCCACCACGTCATCATGCAGCAGCGTGGCGGTGTGCATGTACTCCACCGCGGTGGCAAGCTTCACATCGCCGTCGCCCTCGTAGCCGAACATTTGCGCCGTCGCCAAGGTCAGCATCGGCCTGATGCGCTTGCCGCCTGAGGAGATCAGATGGTCAGCCACTTCAGGAATCATCGCCACATCCGATCCGGCATGTTCCAGGATCAGAGCGTTGACCTTGTCCATCCGATCGGCGACGGTTTGCACAAGCCGATTGATGTCGCCTGATGGCGGTGGAGCGGCCGTCGCGTGCGCCGTCACGGGCGTGGGCTTTTCGAGGGTTGCATGGCCGGACCATAGGCGCGCACCAGGCCCGCGGCAAGCGGAAGGCGTGGACACGGCGACGCGGCCCTGTCGGCACCCTTTGCGCACGCGCGCGAAGACAGTTGCGTTTGGGCCGGTGCGTTCCGGCACACGAGGTTGGGTATGGGTGAGCTCCTGCGCACCAATGACATGGTGTTGATCTCCTTCGTGGAGGCGCTTTTGTCAGAAGCGCGCATCCAGCACATGGTCCTGGACCAGAACATGAGCGTGTTGGAAGGGTCTATCGGCATCCTTCCAAGGCGCGTTCTTGTGGACAAAGAGCGCATGGACGAAGCCCGTGCCATGCTCCGCGATGCCGGAATTGCTGAAGAACTCGGCGACTCCAAGGGCTGAGATGGCAACTGACGCCCCACACGTGGATGAGTGGGATCGCACAGGGTCGAGCGTCGACAGTTTCCTTGGTGGCCGCGTCTACCTGGTTCAGCCGCGCAAAGGGTTTCGTTGCGGCAGCGATGCCATCGTGCTCGCCAGCCTTCTTCCCAAGAGCCTGACCGGCGCTCTGGTGGACCTTGGCGCGGGGCCTGGCGGTGTGGGGTTTGCGGCTGCGGCGCGTTGTCCCGGTCTGTCGGTGTGGTGCGTGGACAGGGATTGCGATGCCCTTGCCCATGCAAGAGCCTCCCTCACCCTTGTTGAGAACGCTGGATTCGCAAGCCGTGTCACGGTGGTGGAGGGGGACGTTGCCGATCCACCCGCCCATTGGAGCGTGACCGTGCCGCGGGCAACGGCCGTTTTGATGAACCCGCCTTACTTTGCCGCCGACGCCTGCCGTCACTCGCCCGATGCGGCGCGGGACAAGGCGCGTGCCCTTGGTGCGGACGGACTTGCCCCGTGGCTGCTTGCCGCGCGCCGGGTGCTGTGTCACGGCGGCCTCCTCGGGGTGATTGCGCCGGCAAGCCGCCTTGGCGAACTGGTCGGCCTTGCAGGGTTCGGCGCCACGAAGGTCTTTCCCATCCACAGCCACGCGGGCGAGCCTGCCTTGCGTGTGGTCGTGGCCACCCGCCTTGGCCGGCGCGCTGCCCTGCGGGTGATGCCGGCCCTCGTCATGCACGACGGCGACGGCCGCTTTTCCCGCGGTGCAGCGCACATTCTTGCCGGCGAGGCGACGCTGGAGGAAGCGGTCAGATGCCATCCCCCCAAAACCCACCCGTGGGGGATCGAAGCGCTCTAGGAAGTGGCCCCATCGATGGCGTGCTCGCACCCAATATCTGGCGCGATTGCTCTTCGCTCAGGTTGATCCAACCTGAGCGGCAAGCGCGCTAGCCGTTGTGCCAGCGCCAGGCGGTTTCGATCATGGTGTCGAGGTCGGATCGGGCAGGGCGCCAGCCGATGGCCGTTTGGGCAAGGGAGGCATCGGCGATCAGGCGGTCGGCATCGCCTGCACGGCGTTCGCCTTCGGTGACGGCAACGGGCCGGCCCGTTATGGCTTCGGCAGCGCTCACCACATCGCGCACGGAGGTGCCAGTGCCCGACCCGAGATTGAGGGCGCAAAACCCGTGGCGTTCACCACTCACCAAGCGCTGCAGGGCGCTGACGTGGGCGCTCGCAAGATCATCCACATGGATGTAGTCGCGCACAGCCGTGCCGTCGGCCGTCCCATAATCGGTGCCGTTGACGGTGACTGGGGCATCCCTGTCCTGGGCGGCGCGCAAAACGTTGGGGATCAGATGGGTTTCGGGCGTGTGGTCCTCGCCGATCTCACCATCGACGCTGGCGCCGGCGGCGTTGAAGTAGCGAAGGGCAATGCTGTTCAAACCGTAGGCGCGCGCCGACCCTTCAAGGATCGCTTCGATGGCACGCTTGGTCTCGCCATAGGTGTTGATGGGGTCTTTGGGGTGGCCCTCCGTCAACGCCTCTTCTCTGGGTTGGCCGTAGACGGCGCAACTGCTTGAAAAGACGAAGCTGCGCACTTCGTGGGCCACGGCACGCTCAATTAAGTTGAGGGCGCCCACCACGTTGGCGCGATAAAGGTCGATGGGGGCGGCAAGGGCGCGCGAAATGTCCGACACGGCGGCGAGGTGGATGATGGCGGCGGGCCGCACCTTCGCCATCACGGCGTCGAGGCGCACAACGTCGGCAAGGTCTCCCTCCACCAACGGTCCCCAGCGCACCGCCCTTTTGTGGCCTGTTGAGAGATTGTCGTAGACCACGGGCCTGTGGCCTGCCGCCGCGACGGCCTTTGCCACGTGGGCGCCGATGTAACCCGCACCGCCCACCACAAGAACGTCCATCCAAATCCCTTCCGCCTGGCAGCGCCGCGCCCACCGTCGCGACGGGCGCAACTATACGCAACGCAAAGGCAGATTAAAACTATAAATTGTAAATGGTGGCACGATGCAACTCGCTTGGGGGCCAGGTGCCGGCGGGCGCTAGGCGAACTCTGTGCCCGTGCGTTGGGTCTTGGAGGGAGCGCCGTAGTAGGACAGGTACCAGGCGGCAAAGCGGGCAACGCCCTCCTTCACCGATGTGCGCGGATGGCTGCCGATGATGCGTTCAAGGGCAGAGACATCGGCATAGGTGTCGGCGGCATCGCCGGCCTGAAGGGGCAGATACTCCCGCACAGCCTTCACGCCCAGCGCCTCCTCCAACGCGTCGATAAAGTCCGACAGGGCGACGGGTTCGCTGTTGCCCACATTCAAAATCCTGAAAGGGGCGTTGGATGTGGCGGGCGTCGGGTGGGCGGCATCCCACTGAGGGTCGGGTTGCGCAATGGCATCGGACGCGCCGATCACACCGTCCACAATGTCGTCCACATAGGTGAAGTCGCGCGAGTGGTTGCCGTAGTTGAAGACAGGGATGGGCTCTCCGGCGAGGATTTTCTTGGCGAACACGATGGGGGCCATGTCGGGCCGCCCCCAGGGACCGTAGACGGTGAAGAACCGCAAGCCCGTCGTCGGCAGGCCGAACAGGTGGCTATAGCTGTGGGCCATCAACTCGTTCGCCCGCTTGGTTGCGGCGTAAAGCTGAAGCGGATGGTCGACCCCCTCGTCCTCGCGAAAGGGCAGCGTGGTGTTGCTTCCATAAACGGAGGATGTGGACGCGTAGGTGAGGTGGGGCACGTTGGCGTGCCGGCAGCCTTCCAGCACCGTCGTAAAGCCGACGAGGTTTGAATCCACGTAGGCGTAAGGGTTTTCGAGGCTGTGGCGCACCCCTGCCTGGGCGGCGAGGTGAATGACCCTGTCGAACCGGTGGGCGGAAAACACAGCCTCCATTGCCGCCCTGTCGCTGATGGAGGCATGGATGAAGGTGAAGCGCCCCTGCGCTGGATCCCCATCGCTCGACAGTTGCGCGAGGCGGGCGTCCTTCAGGGAGACATCGTAGTAGTTATCCAGGGAATCGACGCCGACGACGTCGGTGCCACGGTCCAAGAGGTGGCGAACGGTGTGGTAGCCGATGAACCCTGCCGCGCCTGTAACCAAAGTGCTCATGGTGCGACATGTGCCCGTCACGCGCCGCTCTGCCAAGAAAAATCGGCATTTCGCCAGGTTCGTCCAGCGTTAGGAGGGGCTCGCCAGTGGTTTTGCCCGCATGGCAGGGGGCGGCGATGCATCCACGATGGGCACCGTTGCAATGGTGGCAAAGGCCACCACCGCCGCCCCTGGCGGGCCGAAGGGCATGTGGGAGGTCATCAGGACCACCTTGTGGGACAAACGCTCAGACAGGCGGCGCATGATCCTGTCGGCCTGGACGTAACCCACGTGTTCGGCCGGCTCATCGAGGAGCACCAAAGGCCGCTCGGTCAGGAA
Organism: Pseudomonadota bacterium; assembly: GCA_039182345.1. Taxonomy (GTDB): domain Bacteria; phylum Pseudomonadota; class Alphaproteobacteria; order Rhizobiales; family Amorphaceae; genus Acuticoccus. Next base: position 572 of record JBCDCF010000074.1, on the reverse strand, counting down.
AGCACGCGCAAGGTTGATGCGCTGGGCTTCCCCGAGGGAGAGCTGGTCCTGGGTGATCCACCCGTCGAGGCCGCCAGCGTCCGTCACACGCTCCACCATCTCCACAGCGTCAAGGGCCGACCAGATGGCCTCATCGTCCGCGCCGGCCGCAAACAGGTTGCCGCGAACCGTGTCGCTGAGGATGGCCGCATCGTGCAGGCTGAGGTGGGTGGCGGCCCGTCGATCGGCCATGGCAAGAGGCGTTCCGTCGGCAAGGACGTCGCCAGGGCCATCGACCCAGCCGGCCAGGGCTTTGAGGAGGGTTGTCTTCCCGCAGCCGCTGGGGCCGATGAGGACCGTGGGTTGGCCCTGCTCCAGCGTCAGCGCATTCACCGTGGCGATGGTGCGCCCTGCCGGGGTTGTGAGATGAAGGCCGCGCATGGAGAGCGAACTGATGGTGGTTGCCGCGTCCGGCGCCTCTTGTCTCTCGCCCACCGGCCACGCGGTGAGGTGGGCCTCTGCGGCGCGCGCTTTGAGGTCGCCCAAGAGCATGGCGGCAGCCCCTTGCACCGCCTCCGAGAGGGCAAGCCAGG
>JBCDCF010000073.1:0-10421 GCA_039182345.1 Pseudomonadota bacterium | reverse complement strand
GCAACGAGTAGGCCGAATGAACCCGCAAATGAACAAACATCGTCACCTCCAACCCACCGCAACCCGTCATAACAAGCGGGCGCCGCTTGGCGCAGCCTAGACGGTGGTCTGGAACCACCCCATCCACAGATAGGCGGCCCCTACGAAGGACACGCAGGAAACGAAAGACCCAAGGTCCAAGAGAAAACGCGACATGACACAACCTCCCGTGAGTGATGGGGAGACTGTATGAGAATGTTCCAAGAACATCAAGCCAGACTCGGGCTTGATTGGTTAATTCAACTAAAACGAATTAGGAACAACCAGGCCCTCGGACAGCGTCACCGTGCGGTCCAGATCGGCGGCGAGCGCCTCGTTGTGGGTGGCGACGAGGGCGGCAAGGCCTGTCTCGCGGCTCATCATCACGAAGGCATCGCGCACCGATGCGGCGGTGTGCTGGTCAAGGTTGCCTGTGGGTTCGTCCGCAAGCAGGAGGGCAGGGCTGTTGGCGACGGCGCGGGCGATCGCCACCCTTTGCCGCTCGCCCCCTGAAAGTTCGGCAGGGCGGTGGGTGCGCCTGTCCTTAAGGCCGAGCCGCTCCAAAAGCTCATCGGCCCGCGCGGTCGCCTCGTCAGGCGTTTTCCCGGCAAGGCGCAAGGGGAGGGCAACGTTCTCCCGTGCGCTGAAATCGCCCATGAGGTGGTGGAACTGGTAGACGAAACCGATCTCTTCGCGCCGCAGCGCCGTGCGCGCCTTGTCGCTGAGGCGGCCCGCCTCTGTGCCGGCAATCATCACCTTGCCGTGGTCCGGTCGCTCCAACAGGCCGGCAATTTGCAAAAGTGTGGACTTGCCGGCGCCTGACGGAGCCACCAGCGCCACCAACTCCCCCGCCGCAACGGTGAGGTCGGCGCCGCGCAGAACGGCAATTTCTGACGATCCGTCATGGAAGGATCGCCGCACGCCTGACAGCTCCAGCGGTGCGCTCATGGCAGGTCCGTTCATTCCGCCTTGAGGGAGACGACGGGGTCGGTCTTGGCCGCCTTCCACGCCGGATAGATGGTGGCAAGGAGCGACAAAGCGAGCGCCATCAGGACCACCGCGCCTGTCTCGAAGGAGTCCATGTCGGCAGGCAGCTGGCTGAGGAAGTAGAGTTCCGGCGGAAACAGCTCGGTCTGCGTCAACGAGGACACCAGCTGGCGGATCTGCTCCACATTGAGCGCAATGGCCGTGCCGAGCACAAAGCCGATGATGGTGCCCAGAACGCCGATGGAGAGCCCCACAATCAAGAAGATGCGCAGGACCGACCCGCGCGTTGCCCCTATGGTGCGAAGGATCGCAATGTCGCGCGTCTTCTCCTTCACAAGCATCGTCATGCCTGAGACGACATTGAGCGCCGCCACAAGGATGATCAGCGTCAAGATGATGAACATGACATTCCTCTCCACCACCAGGGCGGAGAAGAAGGTGCTGTTGCGCTGGCGCCAGTCCACGATGAAGACGGGCCGTTCCGCCGCCGTTTCGATGAGCGGTCGCAAGGTGTCCACTGCGTCGGGATCGTCGGCAAACACCTCGATGGCGGTGACGGTGTTCTCCTTGTTGAAGTAAAGCTGCGCCCGTTCCAGCGGGATGAAGATGAACGAGGCGTCGTACTCCGACATCCCGATCTCGAAGATGGCCTGGACGCGATAGTCGTCGATCCGCGGTGTGACGCCGAAGGGGGTCACAGCGCCGTCGGGGCTGATAAGGGAGATGGCATCGCCCACAGTCACCCCGAGGGAGCGGGCAAGGCGGGAGCCTATGATGGCGCCCTTCCTGACGGCAAACTCCTCCACAGAGCCGATCAAAATGCGCTCCGAGACAAAGTCCAGCCTGTCAAAATCCTCCCGCGTGACGCCACGCACCATGGCGCCCGAGGAGCCGACGACCCCCGACACCAGCGCCTGACCTTCCACGAAGGGGATGGCCTTGTTCACACCGTTGACGGCGGCCACACGGTCGGCAACGGCGCGAAAGTCCGTCAACGGCCCGTCGATGGGCTGGATCAGAACGTGGCCGCTGACACCGAGGATCTTGTTGAAGAGTTCGGCGCGAAAGCCGTTCATCACCGCCATCACGATGATGAGCGTTGCCACCCCCCGCGCGACCCCCACCACGGTGAGGGTGGTGATGACGGAAATGAACGCCTCGCGCCGGCGCGAGCGCAGGTAACGAAAGGCAATGTGCCGTTCAAGCCGCCCGAAAGGGCTCACGCCGCATCGCCCGCGACAAGATTGAGGGCCGCCTCTGCCGTCACGGTCTGCTTCTCGCCTGTGGCGCGGCGCTTCACCTCGACGGTCCCCTCTTTCACCCCGCGCGGGCCGACCACCATCTGCCAGGGCAGGCCGATGAGGTCCATGCCGGCGAACTTGGCGCCAGGCCTCTGGTCGGTGTCGTCCACCAAGACCGTCTTGCCCTGGTTGCCGAGGGCCTCTTCCAGCTGGTTGGTCATGGCGTCGGTGGCTTGATCGCCAGGCTTCAGGTTGATGAGGCCAATGTCGAACGGGGCGATGGAATCAGGCCAGATGATCCCGTCATCGTCGTGGCAGGCTTCGATGACCGCGCCAACGAGGCGGGAGACGCCGATGCCGTAGGAGCCCATGTGCACCGTTGCCTCTTCCCCATCGGGCCCTGCCACTTTGGCCCCCATGGGCTCTGAGTACTTGGTGCCGAAGTAGAAGATGTGCCCCACCTCGATGCCGCGCGCCTCCACCCGCGATGCCTCGTCGATGGCGGCGAACTGGTCGGCGTCGTGCATCTCGTCGGTGGCGGCGTAAAGGCTCGTCCAGTCGTCCACGATGGGGGAGAGGTCGCCGTAAAAGTCGGTGTCGGCGCCAGGGATAGGCTTTTCCAGAAGGTCGCGGTGGCAGTAGACGTGGCTTTCGCCCGTGGAGGCTAGGATTATGAACTCGTGGCTGAGGTCGCCGCCGATGGGACCTGTCTCTGCGCGCATGGGGATCGCCGTCAGCCCCAGCCTGTGGAAGGTACGAAGGTAGGCAACGAACATGCGCTGGTAGGACAGGCGCGCACTCTCCTGGTCCACGTCGAAGGAATAGGCGTCCTTCATCAAGAACTCGCGGCCGCGCATGACGCCGAAGCGTGGGCGCACCTCGTCTCTGAACTTCCACTGGATGTGGTAAAGGTTCATGGGAAGGTGGCGATAGCTCTTCACATGGGTGCGGAAGATGTCGGTCACCATCTCCTCGTTGGTGGGTCCGAACAGCATCGACCGGTCGTGCCTGTCGCGGATGCGCAGCATTTCCTGGCCGTAGGCATTGTAGCGCCCGGACTCGATCCAAAGGTCTGCCGGCTGGATGGTGGGCATGAGGATCTCGTGGGCGCCGGTCCTGTTTTGCTCCTCGCGCACGATGTTGCCGATTTTGGTGAGGACGTTCATGCCCATGGGCAGCCACGAGTAGATGCCTGCGGCCTGCTGGCGGATCATCCCCGCACGCAGCATCAGCCTGTGGGAGACGATCTCGGCCTCCTTGGGCGTCTCTTTCAGTGTGGGCAGAAAGTAGCGGGAGAGGCGCATGGGTAACTCGGGCAAACAAGGGCTGATGGCCCGCTGTTTGCAGTGTTGCCGCGCCGCGGTCAATCGGGGACGCGGCGAGGCCCCGTCCCAAACGGGTGATGGCCGGGGTCAGGCGGTTGCCGGTGGTGCCGGCGTGATCAGCGCGTTCAGCGTCTCAAACTGCGGGACGTGGTGGCTGTAGCGGCGCCAAGCGTCGGAGCTTCCTGCGTAAACGCCCTGGCGCACCTGCAAGGCGCTTGCCGTGCGCACTGCGCGCTGGTGGGTGTGGAAAGCAACGCACCCGTCCTGGAACGGCAGATTGCAATGGGACAGGAGGGCGGTGATGTGTGCCTCCGGCGCGACCGTCAGCGCCTCGTACGACAGGGGCATGATGGCGCCGCCGTCTGAGGTGGCAAAACCGTCCATCAGGTGGTGATAGCGGTGGTAGGTGGTGGCAATGTCGTCAAGATCGTAGGCGAAGGTGTTGCCGCGGCCGGTGAAGTGGTGGCGAAAGATGGAGAACGCTGTCGCCGCAGGTTCGCGGTGGACGTGGATGATGGTCGCCTCCGGGAACGCTGCGAGGATCAGCCCCGTCCATCGGAAATTGCCGGGAAGCTTGTCGGTGAAGGCGGGCGTTGCCACGCCGCGCTTGGCCACAGCGTCATAGTATGCGCGGCGGATTGCCGAGAGCGCATCCTCGTCGATGGACATAAGGGCAGTGTCCAAGGCGTCGCCTTTGGCGCAGCAGACGGTGCGGATGGCGCCTTCAAGGGCGGTCAATTCGCCGCCAGCGTGCACGTGGGAGTGGGCGGCAAAGATGCTCTCCACCAATGTCGTGCCCGAGCGCGGCATGCCCACGATGAAGATGGGGCGCGGTGCTGTCGGCGTCTGCGTTACGAGCGGTTTGGGCCTGAACCCGCTGAGGGCCTGGAACAGGACGGCCTCGGCCGCGCCATCATGGGGGACGCGGTGTCTGTGGAGGCGGTTCGCCTCGGCAAATGCCGCAAACGCTCGGTCCACCGCATCGATATCGTCCAGCGCCTTGCCGAGGGCAAAGCCGATGTGCACGCGCCCCTCATCGCCCAGCAACGGGTCGCCATGGAGCTGCTCGAGCCGATTAAGATGCGGGTGGTCGGGCGTGTAGTGTGTGACCAGGGACAGATTTCGGTGAACGTCGGCGGCGCGCGGGTTCAGCCTCAGCGATGTGGTGAAGGCGGCCGCCGCATCCTCAGCCTCGCCGGTTTCAAGGTGGGCGGCGCCGAGATTGCTCCACACCCGTGCGCTTTCAGGATCGATGGCGAGGGCGGTTTTGTAGTGGGCAAAGGCCTCCTGGTACCGATCGAGCGCCTTCAAAGCGTTGGCGAGGGTGTTGTGCGCTTCACCAAGGTTCGGCGACAGCGCCGCGGCGCGCTGAAGGTGGGTGACGGCCTCCTGAGGGCGGCCGGCGGCGGTGAGGGCGCGGCCAAGGCTGCTCAGCGCAGGGGCGCTCTCGGGCGCCAGAAGAACGGCGCGGTTGAGGCAGGCAAGCGCCTCGCCCACACCCCCCTCGTCCAACAAGGTGGCGGCGAGGTTGGCAAGGGCCTCCGCAAAGCCCGGACGCGCGTCGATCGCCTTGCGGTAGGCGGCAATGGCGCCCGGCCTGTCGCCCCCGCCGGCAAGGATGTTGCCGAGATTGTTGGCCGCTTCAGCAAAGGATGGGTCGTTGCGCAGCGCACTTTGGTAGTGGGCGGCGGCAGCGCGTGGGCGACCCTCCTTGCTGGCGGCAACGCCCATCAAATAGTCCACCCGGGCGCTGTGGGGGTAACGGGCCTTGAGGGCGGTTGCCCGGCTCAGCGCCTCACCCGGTCTGTCAGCGGCGAGGCGTTTAGTGATGGCGGCGAGGTCACGCCCTGGCGGGTCTTTGCCTGTGGCGGAGGGGGGAGGGGCGCGTAGGGATTTTAGACCCTCTATGGCGCGGCGGTTGTGAGGATAGCGCTCAAGCACGGCCGAGAGGAGGGCCTGGGCGTCCGCCACATCACCGCGCTTGGCAAGGGTGCGGGCGCGGGCGAGCGAGCGGTCCACCGAGAAAGCTTTGACTGCACCGTGTTGCGCCACGACATCCTTGCCCCGCGGTGCGCCGCCATTGGCACACCGATCATGGGGCAGTGTGGCGTGTGAGGCTTGCCCGTGGCTTGTCTGCTCTGCGCGCTTCAGACTGGCGCGGCCTGTCTGCTGGCATCCCTATCCAACGTAAGTCCGCGTCACGCGATCCGACCCGGATCGTGCGTTAGCGCGCCGCCGGTTTTGTCGTCTGTTCCTTGGAAACGGCGGCGGCTGCGGCGGCCAGCGCCTTTGCCTTCTCCTCTTCGTCCACCTGGCCTTCGGTATCCACGTGCACCGTCACGCGGCGGTCGGCAAAGCGGATCCCTTCACGCGCAAACATTTGCTGCAGCCGGGTGAACACGTGGCGCCGTGCGATGAACTGGTTGCCAGGCCGCGTCATGAACTTGATGCGCAGGATCATCGCTGAATCGTCAATGTCCACAACCCCTTGGGACTTTGGCGGCTCCAGGAACATGTCCGCCAGCTCTGGGTCGGACGCCATCTCCCGCCCCAGCGATTTGACGAGCTTGCGCACCTTTTCAATGTCCACATCAAACGGCAGGCGGATGGGCAGCTTCATCACCACCCAGTCGCGCGAATAGTTGGTGAGCTGGGTGATCTCCCCGAAGGGAATGGTGTGCAGCGGCCCGTTGTGGTGGCGCAGCTGCATGGAGCGGATCATGATGCGCTCCACCGAGCCCATGGTGCCCGACACCTCAACGTACTCGCCTTTGCGAAAGGCATCGTCGAGCAGGAAGAAGGCCCCTGAAAAGATGTCGCGAATAAGGGTTTGCGCGCCAAACCCCACAGCAAGACCCACGACGCCGGCCCCAGCGAACAAGGGCGCAATGTTCACCCCAAGCTCGGCCAACAGCACCATCACCGACAGGACAATGATGGTCAAAAGGATGAAGTTGCGGAAAATGGGAAGGAGCGTCGACAAGCGCGAAGCGCCTGTGCCCATCCCCTCTTCACCGGCCTCGCCAGCCCCTTCAGGCGTCTCTTCGGCAATCTTGTGGTCGAACCAGATGCGGGTGGCGTTGTAGGCAAGGTAGGCCCCGAAGGCGACCACAAGGAGCCCCAGCACCTGCACCAGCGGATGATCGGCCCGAAAGATCGACACGCCCCAGATCAACAACAGCGCCACCAGCCAGGCGAACGCTGCAAGAATGCCGGCGCATCTGGAAAAAAGGTCGTGAAACTCCTGGCGGATGGTGGTCTTGGGCAGCGGCCGTTCCACCGTCTCGCCCTCGCCAAGGTCCACCGTCACCAGGGGCTGGGAGAAGTGCCTGTCGATGATGAGGACCAGCACCGCGTAGGTGAGGATCGCCACCATGGCCGCCAGCACAGGCCCGGCAACGAGGTTGTCGTCAAACCCAAGGTCCAGGATGTTGCGCACACCCGCCACCGCCCAGGCGGCGACGAAATAGACGATCAGCGCAGGCGCCCAGGCCGCCCGTGCGAACCGTTGCCATAAGGGGTCATTTTCAGGGTCGCTCTCACCAAACAGCATGGCGGTGATGGCCTTGCGGTGGACGATGACGATCACCACCAGCCCCAGCGTCGACACCAGCCGGACGGTCACGGTGAGAACACGCTCCGCCTCCGCTGGCATCCCCAACGCGGTCAGCCAACCAATGCCGGCCGCAAACACACACACGAAAGCGCCGAGCGCCAGGAGGGCTTTGAAGATGTTGTTGGCATCATCATCGGCCATCCTCAACACGCGGTAGCGGTTGCGCCCCGGCTGGAACAGCGTGCCGAACATGATGGCAAAGGCGCGCCACAGCACCACGGCGTTGACAATGGCCACCGCACCGCCGCGCACGATCCCGTCGGGGGCCGTGGCGATGAAGACCACAACCATGGCAAGGACGGCGAACAGGGCAAGGCAGGCCACGTCGGCCACAAAACGCGCAAGCCCAAGCCCCAGCTGCTCGGCCCGTGTTTGGGGCGGCGACTGCATGCGCACATCAAGGGCCGACACCGTGCGGCGGCGCAAAAAGAACTCCGCGGCAAAGGCGACCACAAGGGCAATCAGCGTGAGGAGGAGCGTCAACCCGCCGACGTTGCTGGGGTCGTCAGGGTCCCGGTCGCTGATGGCCGAGGAGATGGCCGGGCCGATCTGCGGGAAGGTGTTGATGGCAATGGCGACCGCCCGCTCCACCGCGATGACGGCTTTTTCCAGGCGCGCGGCTTCGGCAGGGGCTGCGGCCGCTTCGGTGGGGGTGGTGGCCGTCCTTTCCACCACCACAAGCTTCGTGCCCTCCCGCTCGGCAGCGTCCTGAACGGCCTTCAGTGCCTCATCCAGGCTTTGCTGCGTGGTCTCCTGGGCAAAACCTTGCGAGGGCACGATGAGCGCGGCGAAGGCCAAGACGAAGGCCACCATCGCTGCGGTCAGAACGGCCTGGTGCCATCGCCAGAGGGAGCCGGCCGCAGCGATCGTTGCATCGTGCAAGTGTTTGTCTTGGGCCACGTCGCCGGCCTCCCGCGCCATTGGGATGTTCACTGTGGTTGCATTACGACAATTTGAACAGAGGAGGAGAAGATCATTGCGCATCCGATGCCAAACGGGCGCCATCGTTGCTGCGCGGTGTGCACGATCGCAACACACGCCGGCAGAGGTCGACTGCGGCACGACCGCCAATCCCCCGCGTTGTTGTGCGGGCGGCTTGCAAGGGGCGCAGATGGCGTGGAAGTTGCCTCGCCAACCATGCGCGCACGGGTCAGCGCGCCTTCACACGCCATAGGGCCGACCCCACGGCGCTGAGACCCTTGTCACGACACGCGCATTGGCGGGCGGCCAAAGCGCGCCACCAAAAGGAGCGCCGATGTCCGTTGCTGAGCCTTCGCAGGCCGTTCAGGCGCCTCCCCGCGAGCCGTTTGTTGCCATTGAGGACGTGGACCTTGTCTACGGCCGCGGTGCAAGCCGGACCGTTGCCTTACGGGGCACAAGCATTGCCGTGCCCGAAGGTGGATTTGCCGCCGTGGTGGGTCCGTCTGGCTGCGGCAAGTCTTCCCTCATGAAGCTCGTCACGGGGTTGTTGCCGGCCACCCGCGGGACCGTCGCAGTGGATGGAACGGCGGTGAACGGGCCGGTCAACATTGCCGGCATGGCCTTCCAGAACCCCACGCTCCTTCCCTGGCGCAACACCTTGCGCAACGTCATGCTGCCTTTGGAGATTGTCGAGCCCCACAGGCGGCGGCTGCGGCGCGAGCGTGCACAGTATGAAGCGCGGGCCGAAGCCCTCCTTGCCTCCGTCGGCCTTGAAGGCTTCGGCGGGCGCTCCCCTTGGGAGTTGTCGGGCGGCATGCAACAGCGCGCATCCTTGTGCCGCGCCCTCATTCACGAGCCGCGTCTGTTGATGCTGGACGAGCCCTTTGCCGCCCTCGACGCGTTTACGAGGGAGGAGCTGTGGTCGGTGCTTCAGGCCCTGTGGATGGAGCGGCGCTTCACGGTCATTCTCGTCACCCATGACCTGCGCGAGGCGGTGTACCTGGCCGAAACCATCCATGTGATGTCCGCGCGGCCCGGCCGCATTGTGGCCAAGCGCGACGTGCCGCTCCCGTTTCCGCGCACCCTTGAGGACACCTTCAAGCCTGAGTTCGTCGACATCGTGCACGACCTGCGCGACCACATCAGCAGGGAGCGCACCCTATGAGCGAGATCATTGAGGACGATCTGGAGCTGGAGCCTGAGGGGCAAAAGCGCACCCTTCTGGGCGTCCTGTCCAGCGACACCGCGGCCCCTTGGGTCATTGCCTTTGCCACCTTGGTGGTGTGGGAGGCAGCGTGCCGGATCTTCGACATCAAGCCCTTCATCTTGCCCGCGCCCACACTAATCGCACAATCCATGTGGAAGTGGCACGAAGTGCTTGTGATCCACGCCGGGCAAACCCTCTACACCACGGTGATCGGGTTTATCTTTGCCGTTGCCGGCGGGCTCGTGCTGGGGGTGTCGGTGGGGTACTCGCGCTTTTTGTATAAGGCACTCTACACGATCCTGATCGCCTTCAACTCCGTGCCCAAGGTGGCAATTGTTCCGATCCTCGTGATCTGGTTCGGGATCGGCACCATCCCTGCGGTCATCACGGCATTTCTCCTGTCCTTCTTTCCCATCGTGGTGAACGTTGCGGCAGGCCTTGCCACCGTGGAGCCTGAGATGGAGGACGTCCTTCGCTCCCTCGGCGCCTCGCGGCGGGACATTTTCTGGAAGGTGGGGCTGCCGCGGTCGATGCCGTTCTTCTTTGCCTCCTTGAAGATTGCCATCACGCTCGCCCTCGTCGGGTCGGTGATTTCAGAAACCATCGCCGCCAATTCGGGCATCGGCTATTTGATGCTGAATGCAAGCTCGCGCTTCGACGTGCCTTTGGTGTTTGCGGGTCTCGTCGTGGTGGCCTTCATGGGCGTTGCCATCTACGCCCTGTTTGCAAGGGCTGAGACGCGTCTGACGGGCTGGGCGACACGGGCCCAGACCGCACGGTTCGAGGGCGGCGGTTAGTACGGAAGGCGTGGCTGGGGGAGGCCGCCGACGGGAAGGCCCGTGATGGCAAACAGCCCCCCGGCAAGGGGCTGATCGCTGTCAGGGGAAATGCCGTTGGCGATGCTTGTGAGGAACAGCGTGTCGAGGCGAGGGCCCCCGAACATCGGCTTTGACGGGCGTTCCACGGGCACCTTGATGGTCATATCCACCTGCCCGTCGGGGGTGATCCGGGAGACCTCCCAGCCGCCGACGCCGGCAAGCCAGTAGCAGCCATCGGCATCCACCGTCGCCCCGTCCGGCCGGCCCGCAACGGTGCGTGTGTCGAAG
>JBCDCF010000072.1:0-10462 GCA_039182345.1 Pseudomonadota bacterium | reverse complement strand
GGTAGCGCTCTGCCAAGAACTGCGTCTGGCCGATCTCCCCCGCCCAGGCCCCCTTCATCTCACTGGCGCGCATGTCGCCCCGGTCGATGATCTTGAGCGCCGCCACAAGTTCAGCGGTAAAGAACGTGCTGCGCCGGCAATCATACGCAAGGGTTGCAAGCGAGCGCAGGATGGGGAGGGACCCCATGTCCCGCCCAAACCCCGTCTCAAGCGCCCAGATGGAGACCAGAACGGGCCCCTGAACGCCGTACCGCTGCTCGATCCGGTTCATCATGGATGCGTTCTTGGCAAGGAAGGCGCGGCCCCTGCGGATCATCCTCTGGTCGACGCGGCGCTTGTAGAACGCCTCGAAGCTGAGCCTGAAGGACTTCTGGTTCCTGTCAAAGCGGATCACCCGTTTGGAGTAGGTGACGCCTTTGAGGGCGCTGTCCACCGTGGACTTGCGGATCCCTTTGGCCACAGCCTCTTTCTTGAAGTCGGCAAGCCAGGCATTGAAGCCCCCCGGCCCGTTGCCACAGGTGGCGGCGTGCGCCCCAAAGCCCACCACCATCGCCATCACGAAAGGCACCACGAACGTCACTGTGCGAGCCATCACGCAACCTCCAGCCTCGGATTTTCGCCATCGGCCACCGGCGCCCGCCTAACGACCCAGCGGCGCTGCAGCCATGCACTGAGAGCGTGACAGACCAGACCGTCTGAGGGAAGCGCCGCCCGGGCAACTCGCCTTACCATCGCACAGACGTTCGGCGACGTTTTGAGGAGGCACCATGGCCCGCCCGTATGAGATTTTGGACGTGTTCACCGCGAAACGGCTTGAGGGAAACCCTCTCGCCGTCGTCTACGAGGCTGACGACCTCGGCACTGAAGCCATGCAGGCCATCGCCAAGGAGTTCAACCTCTCAGAGACCGTCTTCATCCGCCAGAGCACCGACCCTGCCATGACGGCAGCCCTTCGCATCTTCACCCCTGTGACTGAGTTGCCCTTTGCCGGCCACCCCACCGTTGGCGCTGCCGTTTCCCTTGCACAAAGGCGCGGCGTTGAGGGGGAGGCGACGGTGTCCCTTTCCCTTCCGGCCGGCCCTGTGACATGCACCATCACACCCAAGAACGGCACCCTCAATGCAGCGTTCGACGCTCCGTCCATACCGACGGTCGACCCTGCACCGCTGGATGGGGAGGCAGTCGCTAAGGCGCTCGGCCTTTCTCCGTCCGACCTTGGGTTCGACGCGTACGTGCCGGCGCGCGCAACGTCTGGCCCGCACTTCTCGGTGGTGCCTTTGCGCGCACCGTCGGTCCTTTCGGACGTGTCGCTCGATCAGAGCGGCTGGCTGAGCGCCTTCCCCCGGCCGCACGACAGCGCCTACCTGATTGCCCCTGACGGCGATGGGGTGTTCCGCGCCCGCATGTTCGCGCCCTTCGGCGGCATGGCAGAAGACCCTGCCACAGGCTCGGCAGCGGTGGCTTTTGCCGCACTCTTCGCCCGCGCTAACCCGGACGGCGATCACCCGCTCACCGTCCACCAAGGCGTTGAAATGGGCCGGCCGTCATTGATCAGCGTCACGGTGCGTGTGGAAAGCCACAAGCCGACGCAGGTGCGCCTTTCCGGCGATGCGGTGCGTGTGGCCTCAGGCACCCTTGAGGTGTGAGCGGTCGCCGAGAGACATGAAAAAACGCCGCCAGGAAGGTCTGGCGGCGTTGACTGTGCTCGGTGCCTTGGCGCGGCCTCGGCTCTGGTTTAGTTGAAGCCGCTGCCGTTGGTGGGCCGCGTGGCCGCGGGCAACCGCCGTTCGATGGTCACCCCCCTAGCCCTTAGGGATTCAGGCGTGGTGCCGGCTTGGTTGACGGCGCGGAAGATCCTGTCCGCGCTCTCCCAATCGCCGGCGTTCTGGTAGGCAAAGCCGCGCAGCAACATCAGGTCCTTTTGCAAGGGCGCAATGCGGTCGCGCTGATCGAGATAGTAGAGCGCTTCCACGTACCGCCCGTCCCTGTTGGCGGCGATGGCCCTCTGGGTCAAAATCCCGATCTGCACCTCCGTCCGCCGTGGGCGCGACAAGGGACCCGAACTTGCCGCAATGGCCGCCTCGTCGGTGAGGTTTGCGGCGATGGCGGCAAGGGTTTGGCCATAGACAGCATCCTGGTTCGCGTTGCTGCCAAAGCGCGAGCGCAGCTTGGCCAGTTGGAAGGCCTGGGCCGCCTCCACGGGTCGGCGCAGTTCCAGGAGGCAGAAGCCCCGCGCCGTCGCATCCTCCGCCGACAGGGTCCCGTTGCGGATGCCTCTGTCGGTGATGGACACACAGGCCCCGAAGTTGCGCGAACTGAGAGCCCTTTGCGCCGATGTTCCACCGGCCGTGCGAGACGTACCCGAGACAGTGCGGCGGGGGCGCGAAACAATGCTGCGCACCCGCGCATCCTCCGTCCTGTCCAACTGACCCTGGCGCACCCGCCTGCGCACGGTGGAGCGCGGCGTGTCCACAACCCTGTTGGCACCGGTGACCACGGTGTCGCGACGGCGGATCGGCCGGCCCACCGCCTGGACCTGACGCACGCTCGTCCCATTGCCGGCGTGGATGGTGCCTGAGGCGCGGGCGACACGGCCGTTCGCAAGGGTGAGGATGCTGCGGTTTTCCTCCACAGGCTGGGGCTGGATCACCACGGACCTGCGGGGAATGGCCGGCCGCGCCATGCCCTTCGGCCGTGTGGCGAGCGCCTTGACGCGCACCGCCGTCATGGAGCCGGCCTCGGTGGTGGACAGGCCAGGCGATCCGGGCTGATCCACAATCAACCGCCGCAACCGCTCCCGCTCTTCAGGATCGCAAATGACGGAGGAGATACCGAGTTCGCTGGTGGGATCGTCCTCAGCCTTCACAAGCTGCTGCGTGGGATTGGTGCTGCCGCCAAGGCTGAGCCCTGCGACGGACTGATAAAGCGGCCCCCATTCGTCGACCACTTCGTCGAAGCCTGTCTGATCCCCCAGGCGCAGGCGCGACAGGGCAAGGCCGAAGATGGCCGGCTCGGACGGCACCCAGTTTGCCGAAGTGATGAACCACTCTTCGGCGATGATGAACTGGCAGGTGTTGAAGGCGTACCAGCCCAGCGCCTGCGCCCCGTTGGCATCGCGCTGACCGATCACGACAGGCACGAAACGGTTCACCACCGTCTGCTCCACGTCCTCCACCGAAAGGGGGCCCAGCTGATCGGCCGTCAGAAGGCTTGCCACAGCGTCGAGGTAAGCTTCCATCAGCTCCGGCGATTGGTCGCGCCATTGGTAGGCGACCTCGCGGGCAAGGAACTCATCCTCCCTGTCGCCTGTGGCGCGAAGGGCGAGGATGTAACCCTCGGCAGCATCACTCCCAAGGCCATTGTCGAGAGCAAAGCGGAACCACTCCGCCGCCTCTTTCGGGTTGCCCTGGCGGTAGAGGTAGAACCCGATCAGCATCGCGTCCTGAAGGTCCTGGCCCGTACGCGCCTCCGTGGCGATGAACTGAAGCCACTCGTTCGGAATGAGGGCGCCCTCCTGCTCACCGCCACGGGCGATGGCGGCGCGCACGATGCCCAGCTGAGCGCTTTCAAACTCGCTGCGGCCATCAGCGTCCGTGTCGCCGAGGGCAAACAGGTCCGTCACGTACTGGGCATCCAGCTGCGTGGCGGCCTTTTGCAGGCTGGAGGCCCTGTCGTTGGCATCCTCGCAGTTCTGGATGATGTAGGCGTAGGCGTCGAACGCGCGTTGCGGCCGTCCGGTTTCGGCAAAGGCCTCGGCCACGCGCCAGATGGCGTCAACGTCATTGCAGGTCAGAACCTGCTCGTTGGCGGCAGCGATGGACAAGACGTCCGCGAACCTGCGCGCATCGCTTGCTGCCACAAGGCGCTGGCGCACCTTGGAAATCTCAATGATGTTGAGGAGGCGCTGCGGCGGGTTCCAGGCCGGGTCGCGCTGACGGCGCTCGGCAATCTTCTGTTCGGCCTCGGCGTAGCGCTGGTCGCCCACAAGCTGCCACATTTCTTGCAGCTCGGTGTCCTCGCTCTCGGGGTCCAAGAGGTCGCGCGGCGGCGTCCAGCCGGGGTAGAGGGCACGCAAGCGGCGCAGCTCGGCCTCAAGGCGCTGCACCTCGCCCTGGCTTGCGAAATAGCGAAGGGCCGCGCGGTCGGCCTCTGAGGGAACCGAAAAATCACCGGCGGTCTGTGCGCGCGGGGCTTCCTGCGCGCCGGCGGTGCCGAGGAGGCGGCCCGTGATGGCGCTCCAAGGGCCGATGTCGAGGACAAAACCCACCATGAGCGCGGCGGTTACGCCAAGCACGACTGGCCGCAAAGGTGGCGTCACGCGCTTTGGCACAGACGCGGCAGCCTTGGTGGCAACGCTTGCCACATGGCGGGCGCCTTGCTCCAAGGTGATGGGCTCGCGCGGCCTCAGGGCGTGCGGCGGCTTGATCTCATAAGTGTCCAACGTGTGCTTAACCATTCGCACCTCACGCCCCAGTGGGTCTCGCCACAATCCATAGCCTCGGCCGTCACGAGACCCAGCGGTTTCCGCCCGACCATGCGGTTCAGACAGTGAACGAACAGGGTTAACGAAGTGTAAGGGATGTGGGCTGCGGGATGAAGCCAAGTCCCATTAAAGCAACGCGCGCGATCTTGCCGCGGCCATGATCGTGACCGCACCTGGCCGGCGCGCCACAGGGCCGGCCATCACCGGCGAAACCGGTTGCACTCAATGCGAATCAATGGTTGCGTTCGGCAAGCCGCGCCGGCGATGAAAACGCGCCGGCACACAACACCACACGTCTGCCGCTTGAACGGCGGACGGAGGGAGAAAACCGATGATGAAGACGATCCTGGCCGTCGCCGTGGCGGCAGGCCTGTCCACCGCAGCCGTTGCCCAAGACATGACCGTGGGCGTCAGCTGGTCCAACTTCCAGGAAGAGCGCTGGAAGACCGACGAGGCCGCCATCAAAGCCGCACTCGATGCTGCGGGCGCCGCCTATGTGTCCACCGACGCCCAGTCCTCTGCCTCAAAGCAGCTGTCCGACATTGAAAGCCTGATTGCCCAGGGCGTCGACGCTTTGATCGTCCTGGCGCAGGACGCACAGGCCATCGGCCCTGCCGTCCAGGCCGCCGCGGACGAAGGCATTCCCGTCGTCGGCTATGACCGCCTCATCGAAGACGACCGCGCCTTTTACCTGACGTTCGACAACGTGGAAGTGGGGCGGATGCAGGCCCGTGCCGTGCTCGCCGCAGCGCCCAAGGGCAACTACGTGATGATCAAAGGCTCACCCACCGACCCCAACGCAGACTTCCTGCGCGGCGGCCAGCAAGAGGTGCTGCAAAGCGCCATCGACGCCGGTGATGTGACGATTGTGGGCGAGGCCTATACCGACGGCTGGCTCCCCGCCAACGCCCAGCGCAATATGGAACAGATCCTCACCGCGCAGGACAACAATGTGGACGCTGTCGTTGCCTCCAACGACGGCACCGCCGGCGGCGCCGTCGCCGCCCTCACCGCCCAAGGGATGGACGGCATTCCCGTCTCAGGTCAGGACGGTGACCATGCTGCGCTGAACCGCGTTGCCCGCGGCACGCAGACCGTCTCGGTCTGGAAGGACGCGCGCGAACTTGGCCGCGCTGCCGGTCAGATCGCCGTGCAGATGGCCAAAGGCACCGCCATGTCTGACGTTGAAGGTGCCATGCAGTGGACCTCCCCGAGCGGCACCGAGCTGTGGGCGATGTTCCTGCCCCCCGTCCCCGTCACCAAGGAAAATCTCAAACTCGTGGTGGAGGCGGGGTGGATTGAAAAGGACGCCCTTTGCCAAGGCGTCAGCGGCGGCCCTGCCCCCTGCAATTGATGTGACGGGCCGCCGCGCGCGGCCTTTCCTCTCCCGGCGCGGCGCCCTGTTGGCGCCCGCCGACGATTTTGTCGGGCGCGCGTTCCCGGACAGCTGACCGCTCCGGGTGGCCCAAACCGAAGGCCACGTTATGAGCGATACCGCGTACGCAGCGCCCAAGACCGCGCCGCCCTCGTTGATGAAGACGCTCGACCTCGACACACGGCTCTTGGGCATGATCGGTGCCTTCGTGGTCATGTGCGTTGCGTTCGACCTTGTCACCGACGGGCGCTTTCTCACCCCCCGCAACATCTTCAACCTCACCATCCAGACCGTGTCGGTGGCCATCATGGCGACAGGCATGGTGTTTGTGATTGTCACGCGCCACATCGACCTGTCGGTGGGTTCGGTCCTTGCCACCTGCTCGGCGGTGATGGCGATGGTGCAGACCGCTGTGCTGCCGGACTGGCTCGGCCTTGGCCTCAATCACCCGTTCACTTGGGTCATCACCATCCTTGCAGGTCTCGCGGCGGGGACGGCCATCGGGATCTTCCACGGAATGCTGATCGGCTATCTCGCGGTGCCGGCCTTCATCGTCACACTGGGCGGGTTGTTGGTGTGGCGCAACGTGGCCTGGTACCTGACGAACGGGCAGACGGTCGGCCCGCTCGACAGTACGTTCATGCAGTTCGGCGGCATCAACGGCACGCTGGGGCCGCAGATGTCGTGGATTTTGGGCGGTCTTGCCTCGTTGGCGGCCATCCTCATCATCGTTCAGTCCAGACGCTCGAAGGTGCGCCACGGCTTCCCCGTCAAACCCATGTGGGCCGAGGTGGTGCTGGGCATGGTGGCAACGGGGGCCATTTTGGGGTTCGTTGCCGTCCTCAACGCTTACGAGGTGCCGACGGCGAGGCTACGGCGCATGTTCGAAGCGCGCGGCGAAACCCTGCCTGAAGGCTTCACCACAGGCTACGGCCTTCCGATCTCTGTGCTGGTTCTCATCGTCGTCGCGGTGGTGATGACGGTGGTGGCCAAGCGCACCCGTCTTGGCCGCTACATCTTCGCCACCGGGGGCAACCCTGATGCTGCGGCCCTGTCCGGCATCAACACGCGCCTTTTGACGGTGAAGGTGTTTGCCATCATGGGCGCCTTGTGTGCCATCTCGGCGGTTGTGGCCTCGGCACGCCTTGCCAACCACTCCAACGACATCGGCACGCTGGACGAACTGCGCGTCATCGCTGCCGCGGTCATTGGCGGGACGGCGCTCGCAGGCGGGGTCGGCACCATCTATGGGGCCATTCTGGGCGCACTCATCATGCAGTCGCTGCAATCGGGCATGGCAATGGTGGGGGTGGACGCGCCGCTCCAAAACATTGTCGTCGGCACCGTCCTTGTGGCGGCCGTGTTGATTGACGTGCAACTGCGCAAATCTGGCTGGCGGCAAAGGAGCCGGTGATGGACAGGACCACCCCTCTCGTTCAGCTTGAAAACATTCGCCTGGCATTCGGCGGCATTCAGGCCGTCGACGATGTCTCCATCGACCTTTATCCCGGCGAAGTGGTCGGCCTTCTGGGCCACAACGGTGCCGGCAAGTCGACGCTGATCAAGATCTTGTCGGGCGCCTACCACATGGATTCAGGCAAGATCCGCATCAACGGCGAACCGGTGCACATCGAAAGCCCGCGCGATGCCCGCCGCTACAACATCGAGACCATCTACCAGACCCTCGCCCTTGCCGATAACTTGGACGCCGCCTCAAACCTCTTTTTGGGGCGGGAGCTGACGACCGCGCTCGGCTTCGTGGACGATGCGAAGATGGAGGCGGAGACGCGCAAGATCATGGCGCGGCTCAACCCCAACTTCAAACGGCTGAAGGAGCCTGTGTCGGCGCTTTCGGGCGGTCAGCGCCAGTCGGTCGCCATTGCCCGCGCGGTCTACTTCAACGCCAAGATCCTCATCATGGACGAGCCCACGGCCGCCCTTGGCGTGCACGAAACGCAAATGGTCGCCGAACTCATCGAAGAGTTGAAGAAGAGCGGCCTCGGCATCTTCCTCATCAGCCACGACACGCGGGAAATGATGTCCCTTTGCGACCGCGTGGCGGTGATGAAGAACGGCGCCCTGGTGGGCATTGAACGGGTGGAAGACGTAACGGAGGACGACATTCTGTCGATGATCATTTTGGGCCAGAACCCCAAGCACGCCGAAGCATCCGCCGGGGCCGCGTAGTGTTTCTCGGTCTCGACCTTGGAACGTCCGGCCTCAAAGCCCTCCTGATTGACGACCGGCAGGGCCTCATCGCCGAGGCGACGGCACCCCTTTCGGTCAATAGGCCCGCCCCAGGCTGGTCTGAGCAGGACCCCGCCCACTGGGTGGAGGCCGCAGAGACGGCCCTTGCCGCCCTCGCCGAGAAGGTCTCCTTGCGCAAGGTGAAGGGGATCGGCCTTTCAGGCCAGATGCACGGCGCCGTCCTTTTGGACAACACCCATACGGTCCTGCGGCCTGCCATCTTGTGGAACGACACCCGCGCCAGTGAGGAAGCGGCAGAGCTCGATGCTGACGCTGACTTCCACAAGATCTCGGGCAACGTCGTCTTCCCAGGCTTCACCGCGCCCAAACTCCTTTGGGTGAAGCGCCATGAGCCGAAAATCTTCGACGCCACCGCCCTCGTCCTCCTTCCCAAGGACTATCTGCGCCTGTGGCTGACGGGCGAGGCGGTGTCGGAACCCTCGGACGCGGCCGGCACATCCTGGCTCGACACTGGCGCACGCACCTGGTCCGGCACCCTCTTAGAAAGGACGGACCTTTCCCTTGACCATATGCCCCGCCTGGTGGAAGGGCCGGAGGTCTCGGGCGGCCTGCGCCAGGACATTGGGGAGCGCTACGGCATCCCCTCAGGCACGCCTGTGGCCGGCGGGGCGGGGGACAATGCGGCCACCGCCATCGGCATGGGCGTGATTGCGCCGGGCCAGGCGTTCTTGTCGCTCGGCACGTCGGGCGTGCTGTTTGCCGCCTCCGACGGCTATCGCCCTGCGCCGGAAACCTCCGTCCATAGCTTCTGCCATGCCTTGCCTCAGCGTTGGCACCAGATGGGCGTGATCCTCGCCGCCACGGATGCGCTCAACTGGTTCGCCACCCTCACGGGCGAGGATGCGGCAGACCTCACCCACGACCTTGGCGACCTTCAAGCCCCAGGGCGACCGCTTTTCCTGCCCTATCTGGGCGGCGAGCGCACACCCCACAACGATACCAAAGTCCGCGGGGCCCTCATCGGCC
The DNA here is from genome assembly GCA_039182345.1 of Pseudomonadota bacterium. Classification (GTDB taxonomy): domain Bacteria; phylum Pseudomonadota; class Alphaproteobacteria; order Rhizobiales; family Amorphaceae; genus Acuticoccus. The sequence continues at coordinate 1,370 of JBCDCF010000072.1, read as the reverse complement.
TCAGCCACGAGAGCGACCGTGAGGCCCTCACCCGCGCGGTTTTGGAAGGCGTCACCTTTGCCGTGTGCGACTGCCAGGCGGCGCTGGCGGCAACGGGGACTGAGATCGAGCGGTTGATTGCCGTGGGCGGCGGCAGCCGGTCCGACCATTGGCTCCACATGATGGCAACGGCGCTCGGCGTTCCCATCGCCGTCCCCGCTGCTGGGGATTTCGGCGCCGCCTTCGGTGCGGCACGGCTCGGCCTGATGGCGGGTTCGGGAGCGGATGCATCCGTCGTCACACCGCCAAAAATTGCCCACGAGATCGCGCCGAACGGCGACCTCAAAGCCGCTTTTGAGGACGCCCACCAGCGCTACCGCGCCACCTACAGCGCACTGAAGGATCTGTCATGACAGGCTTCTTCGACGGCATCGAACCCGTCGTCTTCATAGGTGAGGACGGCGATGGCGACCTCTCCTTCCGCCACTATGACAGGACGGCCACCGTCGGCGGCCGCACCATGGAAGACCAGCTGCGCTTTGCCGTAGCCTACTGGCACAGCTTTGCCTGGCCCGGCGGCGACCCTTTTGGAGGCCCCACCTTCCTGCGCCCCTGGTCTGGCGATGACATGGAGGCGGCCAAGGCCAAGTGCGACGCGGCCTTCGACCTTTTTCAGATCCTCGGCGTCCCCTTCTTCTGTTTCCATGATGCCGACGTGCGGCCCGAAGCCGACACCTTCCGCCAGACCACCGCGAACCTCAACGCGATGGTCGACTACATGGCCGGCAAGATGGAAGCCGCGCCCGTGCGCCTGTTGTGGGGCACCGCAAACCTCTTCTCCCACCGCCGCTACATGGCGGGCGCTGCCACCAACCCGGACCCCGAAGTCTTCGCCTACGCCGCCGCCACGGTGAAAACCTGCATGGACGCCACCCATCGTCTCGGCGGTGCCAACTATGTGCTGTGGGGCGGGCGGGAAGGCTACGAGACCCTCCTCAACACCGACCTGAAGCGCGAATTGGACCAGATGGGCCGGTTCCTGTCGATGGTGGTGGAGTACAAGCACAAGATCGGCTTCAAAGGCACCATTCTGGTGGAGCCCAAGCCCCAGGAGCCCACAAAGCACCAGTACGACTACGATGTGGCGACCGTTTACGGCTTCCTCAAAAACCATGGCCTTGAAGGGGAAGTGAAGCTCAACATCGAGACGGGCCACGCGTTCCTGGCAGGCCATACGTTCGAGCATGAGATCGCGCTTGCCCAGGCGCTGGGCGTTTTCGGCTCCATCGACATGAACAGGAACGACCTGCAGTCCGGCTGGGATACCGACCAGTTTCCGAACAATGTGGGTGAGGTAGCGCTCGCCTACTACCAGATCCTCAAAGGCGGCG
>JBCDCF010000071.1:0-10492 GCA_039182345.1 Pseudomonadota bacterium | reverse complement strand
GTCAGCACGGTGATGTCTTCAAGCGGGTTGCCGGCGGAGACCAGAAGGTCCGCCCGCGCACCGGCTTCGATGACGCCGAACTCGCCCACCTGCATGAACGCGTCGGCCGCATTGCAGGTGGCGGCGCGGACGAGATCGGGGGCGCTCACCACGTCTTTGCGCAGGGTGAACTCGTTCAGCTGATGGCGGTGCATATCGCCGAGGAGGTCCGTGCCGTAGGCCATGGTAACGCCTGCGCGGTAGGCCATTTCGACGGCGCCAAGCCCTGCGCCAAGCACATTGTCAAGCTTGCCGAGAAGGTCGGCGGACAGTCCCCCCGCCACGCCTTCGCTTTTCAGGGCGTGGTAGGTAGAGAGGGTCGGGACGAGGTAGGCGCCGCTGCGGGCAATGTTGGCACAACACTCCGCATCGATGAGGTTGCCGTGCTCGATGGTGCGCACGCCAAGCTCCACGCACCGGTTGACCGAGCGGGCGCTGTAGGCGTGGGCCATGACATAAAGGTTGGCGTCGGCGGCCTCTTCCACGGCCGCTGCGATCTCAGCGCGGGTGAACTGGTCTGAATCGATCCTGTCGGTGGGCGAGGCCACACCGCCTGAGGCCATGATCTTCACATGGTTGCAGCCGCGGCGGATTTCCTCGCGCGCGGCCCGCAGGACTTCGGGCACGCCGTCGCACACAAGACCGAGACTTGCGTGCTGGTAGGTGATGTCCATGGCCGTCTCGCCGGGCGAGCGCATGTCGCCATGGCCGCCTGTGGGGGACAGGGCATGGCCGCAGAACAGGACGCGCGGGCCGACCAGGTGGCCTTCGTCAACGGCCTTGGCGAGGCCGAAATCGGCGCCGCCGCCATCGCGCACGGTGGTGAAGCCACGCATCAGCATCTGTTCAAGGATCGGCGCGGCACGGGCCATCACGTAGAACGGCGACATGCGGATGAGGGCGGGAAAGTTCGCCGTCACAGCCACCACATGGACGTGACCGTCGCACAGGCCAGGCATCAAGATCTCGCCTTTGAGGTCGATGGTCCGGTCGGCCGTTGCGGTGATGGGCGTGTCGGAGACCTCCGCGATCCGCCCCTCGCGGACGAGGACATGCCCGTCCCGCAGCACGCCTTCCTTGGTGTCGAGCAGGCTGGCGTTGGCAAAGTGCGTGGCGGTCATGGGGGTCTCCAGGGGGTTGGTGTCAGCGCATCATCACGCTGGGAAGGTACAGCGCAAGGGCCGGCACAAGGATGATGAGGATCAACGTGATCACATCCATCGCCACGAACCAGGACACCCCTTTGAAGACGTCCGTGAGCGACACCTGTCCCCCGAGCGCCCCTTTGATGACGTAGACGTTGAGGCCGATGGGCGGCGTCACCAGCCCGATCTCGAGGAGCTTGATGACGATGATCCCGAACCACACAAGGTCGAGCCCCGCCCCATCCACCAACGGCAGCAGCAGGGGAAGGGTGAGGAGGAGGAGCCCTATGGAATCGATGAACATTCCAAGGACGATGTAGATCACCGCGACGGCCAGAAGGATCCACCAGCTCTGGTCGCTCACCGACAAAATGAGGTTGGCGAACTCGGCAGGCACACGCGACAGGGCGAGGAAGCGTGTGAAGAACACCGACCCGATGAGGATGATGAAGATGCCTGTGGTGCTGACGGCCGCTTTCGTCAGCGCCTCGCGAAAGGCCGACCAGGTGAGGGAGCCTCGGGCCGCAGCAATGAGACAGGCGACCACAGTCCCCACAGCGCCCGCTTCTGTGGGCGAGAAGGCGCCCGTGAAAATCCCGCCGAGGACGGAGATGATGAGGACCGGCAGAGGCCACACGTCCCGCAGGGCCGCAAGCCTGTCGGACCAGGAGGGGCGAATGTCATCGGCGCCGGCAAGGGCAGGGTTCACCTTCACCCGCACCATGATCATCGCGGCATAAATCAGCGCCGACAGAACGCCGGGGATGAAGCCTGCCATGAACAGCTGGCCGACGGAGACCTGCGCATAGACCCCGTAAAGGACCAGAAGCACACTCGGAGGGATCAGCGAGCCGAGGGTGCCTGAGGCGGCAATGGTGCCTGTGGCAAGGCCTTTGTCGTAGCCGCGGCGCAGCATTTCGGGAACGGCAATGCGCGACAGGGCAGCAGCGGTCGCAACGCTCGACCCCGAGGCGGCGGCAAAGAAGGCGCACGCACCAACGCTTGAGACCGCTAGCCCGCCAGGAAGGCGCCACAAAAACAGGCGGATGGCGTGAAACAGCCCCTGCGTCAGGTTGGTGGTGGTGCAGATATAGCCCATCAGAAGGAACATGGGCGCTGCGGTCAGCTCCCATTGCCCCACAAAGTCGAACGGTGTTGCGGAGATCATGCCCCACGCGACGCGCGGGCTCGTCATGATGCCGATCCCGACGATGGACACAGAGCCAAGGGCAATGCCGATGGGCACGCGGATTGCCACAAGGAAGAGCGCCACGGCGATGCCGCCAACGCCGATCTCAAAGTTGCTCATGCGCCCTCACCCCGCCATTTCAGGGTCCACACCCTAGAGCGCACGACGTTCAGCCAAGGCTTTGAGAAGGTTGACGAACGTTGCCAGACACGTGGCCCCGAAGGCGATGGGAAGCGCCCAACGGCTCGGCCAGATGTAAAACAGGAAGTTCGACATGATGGTCTCTTGCCGAACGGTGGACTGGTAGGCGTCAAGGGCGCTTTGCCAGGCGAGCGCCCCGAAGAAGAACAGCCCGATCAAGCAGGCGACCACATAAAGGCCGAGCTGCGCCCAGCCGGGCAGAAGCTGCGCGAAGGCGTCGACGCGAATGTTTTCGTGGGTGCGCTCCACAAAGGCGAGCGGCAACAGGACGGCGATGACCATGTGGTAGTAGGACACCGTCTCCAGCGTCCCCACCACTTGTTGATTGAAGGCGCGGGCCACAACGTCGGCGGTGATGTGTAAAGCCATCACCACCAAGGACAGACACGCGATCGCAAGAAGGACGCGATCGAGCGTCTTGGAGGTCCACGCCAGTGCGCCGAACATGGCGCTCACCCAGCGTTCGGTGCCGGTCCGGCGACCGTCAGTTCACCCCGTAGGTTGCAGGGTCCAGCTTGTCGTAGATCTCCGTCTTCACAAGCTCGGCCACGGCCGCTTCGTCGGTCCTGTCGATCCCCTCAAGAAGGGTGGTCCAGCGGTCGACGGCGGCGCGGAAATCGTCCACCACCTCTTGGCCGTTGGTGAGACCGTACTTTTCTTCAGCGGCCTTATAGACGTCGGCGAGGGACTTTTCGCGGAAGGCTTCCACGGAGGCCATCAGGTCCTCGGCAGGCTCGTGGATGGTGTTGCCTTTCTCGGCCGCCTCTTTCAAGGCGTCGTTGGCGCGCTTGGTGTAGTTGACGCCGAGGCGGGCAACGGCGTCGGCCGTCACATCCATGAGGGTCTTGCGCTCTTCGGGCGAAAGGGAGGCCCAGAAGTCGGTGTTGTAGCCCCACTTGGGGCCTGAATAGTACATGCCGGTGGACAGGACCGTGGTGTGCGGCGCCACTTCCCAGAGCGAGCGGTCGATGAGGTCGGACCCCGCATTGGTGGCGCAATCCAGCGTGCCGCGGTCAAGGCCTGAATACATTTCAGAGGACGGCACGTTGACGGGGATGCCGCCCACCTCTTCCACCCATTGCGAGACGGTGGAGCCGGCCGTGCGCAGGCGCTTGCCTTTAATCTCTTCAAGGTTGGTCACAGGCTCGCGGCAGAACAGAAGGTAAGGGGGCGTGGCGTAACCGCCGAGATAGACGATCTCGTTGGTCTTCCACTCGTCGAGCTGCGTCTGATTGGTCATGGACCAGTCGGTGACGGCAAGGAGCACGGCCAAGGCATCGTCGAAGTTGAAGCCAAGCTCCTGGACGGCCATTGCCACAGGCATTTCCGACGGGGTGTAGACGGCGGGGTGGCTGCCCACCTGGACCACATTGTCGCGAATGCCCTGCAGCGTTGCCCGCGGCGCCAGGAGCACGGTGCCTGTATAGACTTCAGGCTTCAGCGCGCCGCCGGAGGCTTCCTCCACCTTCTCGCCCCACTCAAGGTAGGTGTACTTGGAAAGGGGGTGCTCGGCATTATAGAACGAGTTGGCGATGAAGCCTGTTTCGGCCACAGCCGGCTGAACCGCTGTCGTACCGGCAGCAAGTGCGGCAACGCCGGCAAGCGCCAGCACGGTCCGGCGCCGGGTTGTCTCCACGGGCATAGCTCTCTCCGTTTGGATGTGTTGTGTTTTGGTGCGGGTATGCGGTGGTTCGGCAGGACGCGGCCGGGTGCCGCATTTGGTATCATGCTGAAAGCTTAAGCGGATCAGCGGAAGCTGTCCATCGGGTCAGAAGGGTTGCACAGCGCCCGATCATCGCATGATGAAGGGGTTATCCACCGTGGGGTTGGTGCACAGCCAGACCGACTTTGTCTGCGTGTACTCGCGCATGGCCTCAAGGCCACCCTCACGGCCAAGGCCCGAGCGCTTGTAACCGCCGAAGGGGGATGTGTAGCTGAGTGCGCGGTAGGTGTTGACCCAAACCGTGCCTGCCGCGATGGCCTCCGACGCATTGAGGGCACGGGCCATGTCGCGCGTCCACACCCCTGCCCCGAGGCCAAAGGCGCTGTCATTGGCAATGGCGATGGCCTCCGCCTCGTCCTCAAAGCGCAACACGCTGAGGACGGGGCCGAACACCTCTTCGCGCGCAATGCGCATCTGATTGGTGACGCCCGCGAAGATGGTCGGCGCGACGAACTGCTCGCCGCTCGCCCCCGGCCCCTCGTAGCTGCCGCCGCCGAGGACGCAGTCCGCACCCTCGGAGCGGGCAATCCCGATATAATCCAGCACCTTGGCGTGTTGGGGCCGTGTGGCGACGGGCCCCACATGGGTGGTGGGCAGGAACGGGTCGCCCACCACCGCCTGGCCAGCGGTCTCCACAAGGCGGTCGAGAAAACTGTCATAGATGGGGGCGTGGAGGAGGAGGCGTGAGCCTGCAATGCACGTCTGCCCGGAAGCGGCGAGGATGCCTGAGATCACCCCCATGACGGCTGCCTCCTGGTCGGCATCGTCGAACACGATGTTGGGGGATTTGCCGCCAAGCTCTAGGCATACGTGCTTGATGCCGCGGGCCGCCGCCTCGTAGATGCGCGCGCCGGTCTCGTCGGAGCCTGTGAAGGCGATCTTTGCCACATCGGGGTGCTCCACCAAGGCCGCGCCAGCGTCCTTGCCAAAGCCTGTGACGACGTTGACGACACCGTCAGGGAAGCCTGCCTCCTTGAACAGACGCATGAAGGCAAGGGTCGAGACGGGGGTGAACTCCGACGGCTTGATGACCGCCGTGTTGCCCATGGCAAGGGCGGGGGCGAGCTTCCAGGTGAGGAGAAGAAGTGGCGAGTTCCAGGGCGTGATCATGCCGATCACCCCCAAGGGCTCGTGCCGTGTGAAGTTGACGATGTCGGCCTTGTCGGTGGGGATGACATCGCCGTGGAGCTTGTCGGCAGCGCCTGCATAGTAGCGGTACCAGCCGGCGATGTAGTTCGCCTGGGCGAACATTTCGGCGTAGAGTTTGCCGTTGTCGCGCACCTCAAGGGTGGCAAGGGCGGCGGCGTTTTCTTCAAGAAGGTCCGCAAGGCGCAGCATCAGGCGGGCGCGCTCTTGGGGCTTGCGGGCGGCCCAGGCGGGGAAGGCGGCCTTTGCGGCGGCAACGGCCCTGTCCACATCGCTGGCGCCTGCGCGCGGGACGGTGGCCCACACCTCCCCTGTGACGGGGTCTTCTGTGGGGAATGTGTCGCCGCTCGCCGCCTCATGATAGGCGCCACCGATGAAAAGGGGCCAGTGTGAGACGGGCGTGGTGCGCGCCTTGAGGGCGGCAAGGTCCAGATCGTCAAAGGCGCTCACGGCCCCTCCTCTCACCCGTCGGACTTCGGACGGGGCGCGCGCCACGTGGCCGTGGCGATGACGGCGGGCTCATCGCTGTTGCCCTCACACATGGAGGCGGTGGTGAAGCAGATGCTGCGGCCCTGGCGCAAAAACTCCCCGCGCGCCCGCGCCATCGGCCCGCGCACAGGCGCCAGGTACTGAAGCTTCATTTCCAGCGTGGCGCCGGGCCCGCCCATCACGTGGTGGATGAGGTGGCCCTGGGCGATGTCGAGGATGATGGCGATGACCCCGCCATGAAGGCTCCCCTGCGGGTTGAAGGCAAAGTCGCGGACGGGAAAGGTGATGTCGGTGTGCCGCGCGCCATACTGGATGTCGAGGTCCAGAAGGCGGGCGAGGAAGAAGGTGCCAAAGCCTGGGGCGTGGCGCTCAAGGGCGCTGTCGAAGGCGGCGCGGGCGGCAGCTTCATCCATGGTGGAAGTCCGGGGCCATCACGGCGCGCTCCTTCAAAAGGTCGTCGATATGGGTGTCGTCGAGTTCGGCCACCACGCGCAAGACCTCGCGGGTGTGCTCGCCAAGGCGCGGCGGGGCGGTGCGGGCGCCCGTGGCACTGGCGGAAAGTTCCACAGGGGTGTCCACCACCTTCACGGTGCCAGCATTTTGGTGGTCGAGGGCGGCGATCTTGCCGCGGGCGGTGATGCCAGGGCCCTCCACCACCTCGCCCACATCGTTCAGCGCACCGACGGGAACGCCGCGAGGCTCCAACAGCTCCACCCAGGCGCGGCGGGGGCGCGTTGCGATGATGTCGGCGACGACGGCGTTGACGGCGGCGCGGTTCGTCACCCTGTCGGGCGCGGTCTTGAAGCGCGGGTCGTCCAAAAGTTCCTCGCGCCCCACCGAACGGCAGAAGCGCTCCCAGATGGCATCGTTGGCAATGCCAAGATTGATCCACCCGTCGCTCGCCTCGAACGGGGCGTAAGGGGCAATGCTGGGGTGCTGATTGCCCCGCCGTGTGGGGCTGATGCCTGTGGCGAAAAACTCGCCCGCATTATAGGTGAGGACGGAGGCAACAGCGTCGAGCATGGCCACATCCACCCTTTGGCCGAGCCCCGTCACCTCCCGCGCACGAAGCGCTGCGAGAACGCCCTGGGCGGCGTAAAGGCCGCTGACGAGGTCGGCAACCGGCGCGCCGATCTTGGTGGGGGGACCATCCGGCTCCCCGGTCAGATCCATGATCCCCGCCTCGCCTTGGAGGATGAGGTCGTAGCCAGGCCTGTCGCGCTCAGGCCCCGATCTGCCGAAGCCTGAAATGGCACAGTAGATCAAGGCGGGGTTGATGGCCTTTAGACTGTCGTAGCCGATGCCGAGGCGCTCGGCCGTGCCCGGGCGGAAATTCTCCACCAAGACGTCGGACGCCTCCACCAAGCGGCGCACCACCTCGCCCGCCTTCGGGTGCTTCAGGTCCAGCGCAAGGCTCTTCTTGTTGCGGTTGACGGAGAGGAAGTAGGCGCTCTCCCCGCCTTGGAAGGGCGGGCCGAACGCGCGGCTGTCATCGCCGCGGGTCGGCTCTTCCACCTTGATGATGTCGGCGCCAAGGTCCCCCAGCTGCATGGTGCAGAACGGGCCCGACACCACGCGGCTGAGGTCCAGAACCCGCACCCCCGCAAGGGGCGCAGAACCAAGGCCGCCTCCTTCGCTCATGCCTTCAGGACGTCGGCAAGCTCAGGCATGGTCTCCACCACAAGGTCGGGCTTGTGGGGAATGTCCTCATAGGGACGGTTGCGCCGGTTGATGTAGGCAGCCCTCATCCCTTGCGCCTTGGCGCCCGTGCAATCAAACGCGTGATTGGCCACATGCATGATGCGGTGGATCGGCGTGCCAAGGATTTCAGACGCGCGAATATAACTTTGCGCATGGGGCTTGAAATAGTTGGACGTTGCTATGGAGATCCAAGAATCGAACGGAAAGTTCACGTAAGACTTCGCCTCTTCCAGAAGATCCGGATCGCCGTTCGACAAGATCACCAGCTTGAAGTGGCGGCCCAGCCGCTCCAGCGCGGCCGGCACTTCGGGGAACGGCCGCAACTTGGCGATATGGCTCACAAGGTCGTGCACCTCGGCATTGGTGTAGTCGATCCCCGCCCGCTCCAGCGTCAATTTGACCGCACGGTGGCCGATCTCCCGATAGGGCGTGTGGGTGCGGTGGAGCAGCGCGTCGATCATAGAATTTTCGAAGTGCGTGCGACGCCACCAGGTTACAAATCGGTTCGGATCGCCCGACCAACCTTTACTTGAAAGGTAAGGTGTGACTTTCTCAACAAGCCCACCCTGCATATCGACGACGGTTCCGTATAGGTCGAACGTCAGAACTTCGACGGTGTCTCGAATTTCGGCGGGATCGGCGGTGCTGGTGGGCCAAGGCATGGTATGTCCTTTTATCGGTCGTCGTCTGTGAGGTGTGACGTCGTCGTTTTATTTGTCAAATTCATATGTCTGATGTAGATATTCAAAATTCGGATATGAGCGGAAACCTCCGCAGGCTCGACTTGAACCTCCTCGTGGTGTTCGACGTCCTGGCCACGGAGCGCTCGGTCACCCGCACAGCCCAGCGCCTTGGAATGAGTCAACCAGCGGTCAGCCACGCCCTCGGCCGGCTGAGGACCATGTTCGACGACCAACTTTTCGTGCGTGGCAGCGGCGGCCTGCAACCGACACCGCGGGCCATCCAGCTGTCGGGCGATGTGGCGGCGGTCCTGTCGGACGTCAAAGAGATTGTCACCACCACACAGCCGTTCGATGCGGCCACCTCCACACGCCGCTTCACCGTGCGCGCGTCGGACCTGTTGTGCGAACTTGCCTTGCCAGAATTGATGGCGACCCTTCGCACCGAAGCGCCCGGCATCTCCATCGCCATCATGCACAGTTCGCCCGATGACACCCAGGCGGGCCTGAGGGACGGGGCCATCGACATCGCCCTTTCCTTCGGCATCAAAGAGGAGGAGGGCATTGTGGGGTCGGACCTTGTTGAGGATCACATGGTGGTCTTTGCCAGGCGCGATCATCCTCACATGCCCGTTGAAAGCCTTGAGGCGCTGTTGGCGCTGCCCCACCTCAAGGTCGCCATCCAACCGTCCGACCGAAGGTTTTTGGACGAGGTTCTGGCCGCCCGCGGGCTCACCCGCCAGGTGGTCCTCACCGTCCCCCATTGGTTGACGGTGCCGCCGGTGATTGCCGGAAGCGATCTTGTCACGGTCCTGCCCCATCGGTTTGCGGCCAAGATCCTCACCGACCGGCACGCGATCCACCCTTTGCCCTTCCCCCACGGTCCTTTCGTATGGCGCATGTATGAGAGCATCCGCCGGCGCCACGACCATGGCCTTTTCTGGCTGAAGGGCCAGATCCGCGCCGCCTTCCAGGCCTCCACCATCCCCACGCTCTAACGGTTGCCGAGGAAGGCCCGGGGCACGGCTGTGACCCAGGACCCGCAAAAGCGCTTGCACACCTGCGCTTGTGTTTTGTATCCAATATTCAGGATACAAGAAAGGGCTCATCAGTGCCACAGGTGAAGGTGTACGGACTGCGCGAGGTATTGGAACCCATCCGCCGCGAGGTCTCGGACGTCATCAATAGCTGCATCTCCGACGGGCTGAAGTTCCCCTCGGAGCGCCGCCTCCAGCGCTTTTTCCTGATGGACCGTGAGGACTTCATCTACCCCGCCCATGAGCGCACGGAGCGCTACACCATCGTCGAAATCACCACCTTCGAAGGGCGCACCGAAGAGACCAAGCGCGCCATGATCCGCCTATTCTACGAGCGCGTGCCGCCCGTGATCGGCTGCGAGCGTGTGGATCTTGATGTCATCATCTACGAGATTCCCCGCCACGCCTGGGGCTTGATGGGCGCAGTGGGCGACGAGCAGCAGCTCAGTTACAAGGTCGAGGTGTGAATGGCGGCATCCCACCCGCTCGACTTTGAGGTTCCCCGCCGCATTGCCGACGAGGTGACGGTCCACCTTGAGTGGGCCATCGTTTATGGTGATGTGGAGGAAGGCACGCGCCTGCGCGAAGAGGACGTGTCGGCCCGCTATGGCGTCAGCCGCTCGCCTGTGCGCGAGGCGTTCGACAGCCTTGTGCGCGATGGCCTTGTGACGCGTCTCCCCCGCCGCGGCGTCAGTGTGCCTTACCTGTCCCGCCAGGACTTTTTTGAGATTTACGCCGTGCGCCTGTCGCTGGAAGGCCAGGCTGCGGCCGAAGCGGCCTCCCACCACACCGAAGGCGACCTCGACGCCATGAACCGCGCCCTTGCCGACATGCAGGGCGCGGCCAAGGCTGACGATGTGCGCGCCTTCTTCCGCGCCAACCTGGCGCTGTCCAACGCCATCTACCTTGCCACCAGCAACGCCACCTTGCAGCGCCTGCTTGCCATCATCGAGAAGCAAGCCAGGCGCTACCGTTTCGTGGCATTCGAGCGGCGGCACAACCTCATCGCCAAATCCATCGACGGCAACCGCGCCATCGTCGCCACCATTGCCGCGCGCGATTGCGATGCGGCCGAGCGGACCACGCGGGCGCTGATCGTCAACTCCAGAGACGAACTTGCCGGAACCTTCAATGACCGCACC
>JBCDCF010000070.1:0-10519 GCA_039182345.1 Pseudomonadota bacterium | reverse complement strand
CGCCTTCCGTGACGTGCAGGCCGCCCGCGCCGACCAGGAGCGCTTCCAGAACGAGGCGGACCGTTACGCCAACGAAGTGGTGCCCCAGGCCCGCGGTGAGGCCGCTCAGATCGTGGAGCGCGCAAACGCCTATCGCGACCAGGTGGTGGCAGAGGCCACCGGTCAGGCCGACCGCTTCCTCTCGGTCTATGAAGAGTACGCCAAGGCGCCAGAAGTCACCCGCCAGCGTATTTATCTTGAGACGTTGGAGCGGGTCATGGCCGGCACCGACAAGGTGATCATCGACCAGTCCGCCAACGGCCAGGGCGTCATTCCGTTCCTGCCGCTCGACCGCATGGTCAACCCGGCCTCGCAAACCCAGGGGAACCGCTGATGCGTGCCAGTTTTTTCGTTGTCCTGACCATTGCCGTCGTCGGCCTGGTCACAGCGTTCTCATCGCTCTTCATCGTCAACCCGACGCAGCAGGCCCTGGTTCTCCAGTTCGGTGAGGTGCGTCAGGCCATCCGCGAGCCCGGGCTGAACTTCAAGATCCCGCTGGTTCAGGACGTTCAGTACCTGGACAAGCGCATCCTGGACCTCAACGTGCCGGCCCAGGAGATCATCGCGTCCGACCAAAAGCGCCTGGTGGTGGACGCCTTCATGCGCTACCGCATCGCAAACCCTGTGCGCTTTTATCAGACGGTGAACAACGTGCGCGTCGGTGCAAGCCGTCTCAACACGTTCGTCCAGTCGACCCTGCGTGCGGTTCTTGCCGATGCCACCTTCCAGGACATCGTGCGTGACGATCGCCAGTCCTTGATGCGCCGTATCTCCCAGGACGTGTCGGCCCGCGCCCGCGGGCTTGGTGTTGAGGTGGTGGACGTCAAAATCCGCCGCGCCGACCTTCCTGCCGCCAACAGTCAGGCGATTTTCCGCAGGATGGAAACCGAGCGTGAGCAGGAAGCGGCGCAAATCCGCGCTGAGGGTGAGGAAGCGGCCCGCCGCATCCGTGCTGCCGCCGACCGCCAGGCAACGGTGCTGCGCGCTGAAGCCCAGCGTGAGTCGGAACAGGTTCGCGGTCAGGGCGATGCGCAGAAGAGTGCCATCTTCGCCAACGCGTTCGAGCGTGACCCGCAGTTCTTCGCTTTTTATCGCGCCATGCAAGCCTATGAGGCTGGCCTCCAGTCCCGCGACACGCGCCTGGTGCTGAGCCCTGATGCGGAGTTCTTCCGCTTCTTCAACGACCCCATGGGCACCATCGCGCTCGACCCCACCGATGCTTCGCAGCCGACCCCTGCGGCAACGACGCCTTCGGAACTGCCGCAGATCGGTCCGGGAGCACCTGAAGCGCCGGCGCTCGACGCACCGACGCTCCCTGGCGAGGGTGACAGCGAGGCCGAGGCAACGGACGATCAGGCCGCAGCAACGCCTGAGCCTGCCGCCCCTGCCACGGACACGGCCGCAGACACGGGCACGGCCCCTGCCACCGACACCGCAGAAGCGCCCGCAACCCCTGCGGCACCCGCGGAAGCCGACGACGCCCCGGCTGAAAGCGATGCCGCGGCCACCCCTGAGGCCACGCCTGACGCCGCTGAGGACGAGGCGACGGAGGAGCGGGCCGACGCCCCCGCCAGCAATGGTGACACCCCCCGCCTTGCGGCCGGTGAAACGCCAGCAGCGCCGGCGGCCAACTAGGCGCCCGCCCGCCATGCCTGCGCCTTTCGCGCGGCTCGGCGGGGCCAGCAAGACACCACAAGAGACGGGCGGTCCCCATGGGCCGCCCGTTTTTGTGTCACGGCCCATCCTCGGGCATGTTGACGCATGTGAACGCCGGTGCGCGCCTTGTGATCGCACCAGAGCCCTAGAACCTGGCATCTGACCGCAAGCGTGCCATGATGGGTGTGAGTACCGCCGTATCCGTCCCAGTCCTTCGCACCCTTATGGGATGCACCGCGCGCGGACGTTCGGCGGACGATGTAAAGCCCTGTCCATGGTTGTCGTGGATGAGGGCGTCGAAGGAGAATGCGATGATGGCCTTCAGCCAGTTGAGGAGCCGCGTGCCGGGGGCGCCATGGGTCGCCGCGGCGTTGATTGCAGCCGGCCTGACAGCAGCGCCGTTGACGACACCCGCCGCCGCGCAGGAGGTGGGCCCCCGCTCCGTCGCCGACCTTGCCGAGGGGCTTTTGAACTCGGTGGTCAACATCTCCACCTCCCAAAGGGTGGACACCAACCGGTCCGCACCGCCCCCCTCCCCCGACGACAATGGCGAAGGAACCGACGAGGACGTTCCCTTCCAGGAGTTCTTTGACGAGTTCTTCGACAGGGACGACGGCAACCCCGATCCCCGCCGCGTCCAGTCGCTGGGCTCGGGCTTTGTGATTTCCGCCGACGGCATGGTCGTCACCAACAACCACGTCATCAAGGATGCCGACGAGGTGGTGGTGAATTTTGCCGACGGCACCCGTCTTGACGCCACCATCATCGGCCGCGACCCCAAAACCGACATCGCGCTGTTGAAGGTGGAACCTGAGTCTCCCCTTGAGCCGCTGGAGTTCGCGGCATCGGAAACCCTTCGGGTGGGCGATTGGGTGATGGCCATCGGCAACCCGTTCGGCCTTGGCGGCACGGTGACGGTGGGCATTGTCTCTGCCCGCAACCGCAACCTTCAGTCCGGACCCTATGACGACTTCATCCAGACCGATGCGGCCATCAACAGGGGCAACTCCGGCGGTCCCCTGTTCGACATGAAGGGCAATGTGATCGGCATCAACACAGCCATCATTTCGCCAACGGGCGGTTCCATCGGCATCGGCTTTGCCATCCCGTCAGAGATTGCCACCTCCGTCATCACCCAGCTCTCCACCTATGGGGAGACCCGCCGCGGCTGGCTCGGCGTCAGGATCCAGAGCGTGTCGGACGATGTGGCCGACAGCCTTGGCATGGACGCACCGCGCGGTGCCATGGTCTCAGGCGTCATCGAGGACGGGCCCGCGGAAAAAGGCGGCATCAAGTCTGGCGACGTGGTGATCCGCTTTGACGGGGAGGCGGTGGACACTGTGCGCGAGCTGCCCCGCATTGTGGCCGACACGCCCATTGGCAAGCGTGTGGAAGTGGTGGTGATGCGCGAGGGCGAAGAGGTTCAGCTCGCCGTCGACCTCGGTCAGCTGGAAGAATCGGAAGCCCGCGCCGAGCCTGAGGACGAGCCCACCGAGGAGGCCGCCGCGGACGAGGAGACCACCGTGAGCGTGCTCGGCATGAGCCTTGCGGCTCTCACGGACGCACGGCGCGAGGAGTTCTCCATCGAAGCCTCCGTCACAGGCGTGATCGTGGTTGCCGTGGAGCCTGACAGTCGGGCAGCGGAAAAGCGCGTCACGGTCGGTGATGTGGTGCTTGAGGTGGGCCAGAGGGCCGTCACCCTTCCCCAGGATGTTGCCGACAGGGTAGCCGAGCTAACCGAGGATGGCCGCAACACAGCCCTCCTCACCCTCTCCAATGCCAACGGCGAACTGCGCTTCACCGCCCTTCGCCTTACGGACTAACCCTTACTGCGCCACCCCATTGACGGCATGTGAGGCGCCGGCCACAGGCCCGGCGCCTTTTTCTTTGGGTCCATCACAGGCGAAATGCGCTTTTATTGTCGCACCCAGAGCTCTCGCGGCCGTCCATCGATCTATTCGCCACCCGAATAGAGTGCATGTCCGATATTGGACCCGGCACACCCCCTTATCGGACGCATAGGCGATGTATTGGTCTTTTAAGCAAGCATTCACAGAGGTCAATCGGGAGGCCGCGCGCTGTAAAGATGCACTATATCTCCACCCCTCGACAGCACTTGGCCATTTGTGACAAGGGATTTCCAAAATTATGTCAGAGGGTTATGGACAATCTAGATCTGGATTAAACTTATAGGTTGCAGTCAAGTTTCTTCCAAAATCGGCAGCCTGCTTTAAGTATTAAACACAATTTCATTGATGTACTGGATGGTGAATACGCAAGTTTTATATCTAAAACAATCCAGATCTGTGACCAAACCGCGGCACCACGTCGCCCAATCGGCGTCAAGTACGCGCAACGCGCGTTCATATTGCAACTTGTGTGCGCATTTCACCTATGCTACCTCAAATCCAAAGCGGGGGACTTTTCAATGTACGAATGGACTGAAGACGATAACGGACGGCCCACCAACCATCTGGTCGGCAACAACGAAAAAGAAATTCACGCCCCTCAGTTCGAATTGAGGGTAGAACAAGATCGCGCTGTGGATCGTGAGCTCGAAGCAGCCATCGAATACAAGATTGCCGTTTCAGGCGTCACTGGCGCTGCCGATATCCTTGAGCTCATCTCATCAGCCGTCAAACGCCATGCCATATAAGCTTGGATAATACATGACCACATTTATGACATAATATACACGGAACAACCGCCATCGACATAGGCCACCACGTTCCAGCTTGATGACGCGGTCACGCCCTCAGGGCAACTCCTAAGTAAAACTCCATCCATCCATCCAAAGACCTGGCCCGATCTCCAAGGACAGGTCTTGCCCCACAGCGCTGACGGGGGTGCGGGGGTCTGGCTCGCGCAGTCTCCGTCAACGCCCTGTCACCAACGCGCGCCGCGAAGCCACACGCCGTTCCATCCGCGGCCGGCTTTGCGGCCGCACCACACCCAACGAGCCGCACGCGCGAATGACTGTGCCTCTATGGTGCAGCCACCCTCACCTCAGACACTGTTAGCCTTCGCCAGAAGGGCAACCCACAAGCCTCGTGGGGGAGGTCGCAGTGTGCTTTGGGACGTGCTGGCCCACCCTGGCAAGACACGCGCACACCAGGGACGCCGCACCACCCCGGCCCCATCACATCCCCATCGCGTGCTGGCGAATCGCACAAGACACAATCACGGTCAGGCCAAGGCTTGGTCGTGCTCGCACCCAGTATCTGGCGCGATTGCTCTTCGCTCAGGTTGATCCAACCTGAGCGGCAAGCGCGCTAGAGCCCGCGGGCTGCTAGGCGGCGGCTTGAAGGCGGGCGGCGGTCTCTTCGCGGCCGAGGAGGCGCATGAAAGGCCCAAGCTCGGGCCCCGCGGACACGCCCGTCAGGGCAAGCCTGATGGGCATGAACAGCCCCTTCCCCTTTGCGCCCGTTGCCTCGCGTACAGCCTGTGTCCAAGCTTTGAACGTGGTCTCGTCCCAAGGCTCGGGCGGCAACAAGGTAAGGGCTTGGGACAGGACCGACCTGTCCGAATCGCTCAGCGAATCAGCGCTCAGCGCAGGGCGTTCGGTCTGAACGGCGCGCCACATCGCAACGTCCTGCACAAAGGTAAGATTACCGCGCACAGCCTCCCAAAGGGCGGGATCAGCCGCATCTAGTGACTCTAGCCGCGACTTCACGGCGTCATAGTCGAGGGCGTGCACCAAAATGGCGTTGAGGCGCTCAAGGTCCTTGGGGTCGAAGGTGGCCGGGCCGCGCGAGACATCGCGCAGGGAGACGGCAGCGCCCAAAGCATCAAGATCAGGCATCGCCTGGATGGGGGCAGATGTTCCCACCAGCGTTGCGAGCGAGGCAACCGCCATGGGCTCAAACCCAGCTTCCCTGAGGGCCCGCACGGACAAGGGGTTGTCGCGCTTGGACAAAGGCTCCCCATCGGCGCGTACCAGTAGGTTGTGGTGGGCAAATGTGGGGATCGCTGCCCCCAGCGCCTCGAACAAGGCAATCTGGACGCCCGAATTGGTGACGTGGTCCTCCCCCCGCACGACGGTGGTGATGTTAAAGTCCACGTCATCCACCACGGAAGGCAATGTGTAGAGGTAGCTGCCATCGCCGCGCACAAGCACCGGGTCGGAGACCGATTCAAGGTGCACCGTCTGCGGACCCCGGCACAGATCGTCAAACGTGCGCTCGCCGCCCGGAAGCTTGAAGCGCCAGTGAGGGCGCCGCCCCTCGGCCTCAAAAGCGGCGCGCTCCTCGTCAGACAGGTTCAAAGCGGCACGGTCGTAGACGGGCGGCTGACCGCGGGCACGCTGGCGGGCGCGCTTGCGGTCAAGCTCCTCAGCGGTCTCGTAGCAAGGATAGAGGAGACCTTCCTCCCGCCATTGGTTGGCAACGCCATCGTAGCGCTGAAGTCGGGCGGACTGCTTCTCCTGCCGGTCCGGAACAATGCCGAGCCAGGCAAGGTCTTCCCCGATCAGCTCGGCAAAGTGGGCCTTTGAACGCTCTTCATCGGTGTCGTCGAGGCGCTGGACAAAGGTGCCCCCCGTCTCCTTCGCAAGCAGCCAGTTGAACAGCGCTGTGCGCATGTTCCCAAGGTGCAATTCCCCCGTGGGCGAGGGAGCAAAACGGACGACTTCAGCCCTTTGTGGCATCGCGATACCGGTTGGTGATGGGATAGCGGCGGTCGCGCCCAAAATTCTTGGACGAGACTTTGACGCCTGGCGCCGCTTGCCTGCGCTTATACTCGGCAATGTGGAGGAGATGCTCCACGCGTTTCACTGTGGCAAGCTCAAACCCCTCAGCCACGATGTCGCCGACGCTCGCCTCATCTTCGATCAGACGGCGCAAAATCCCATCGAGCACGGGGTAAGGGGGGAGCGAGTCTTCGTCCTTCTGGTCCTCGCGCAACTCGGCCGTGGGCGGCTTGTCGATGATGTTGTCCGGGATGACGATGCCATCAGGCCCCAGCGCCCCATCGGGCTTTGCCCCATTGCGCCAGCGGCACAGGCGGAAGACGTCGGTCTTATAAAGGTCTTTGATGGGATTGAAGCCGCCGTTCATGTCGCCATAAAGCGTTGCGTAACCGACGGAGACTTCCGACTTATTGCCCGTCGTCACCACCATGCCGCCGAACTTGTTGGAGACCGCCATCAGCGTCGTCCCGCGCACACGGCTTTGGATGTTTTCTTCCGTCACATCCGCCTCGCGGCCATCGAACATGGGGCGGAGCTGCTCGGCGAACCCCTCCACGGCAGGGGCGATGGGGACGGTGTCGTAGCGCACACCAAGCCGCTCGGCGACGTCGGCCGCATCCGACAGGCTCTCGTTGGAGGTGTAGCGGTAGGGAAGCATGATGCAGTGGACCCGATCCGCCCCCAAGGCATCCACCGAGAGCGCCGCGCAGATGGCCGAATCGATGCCTCCCGACAGGCCGATCACCACGCCGGGAAAGCCGTTCTTGTTCACATAGTCGCGCAGGCCCAGCATGGTGGCCGACCACTCCGCCTCGTCGGCGTTTGGGAGCCTCGCCTTCTCGCCCGCTTCCACCAGCCAGCCATCGCCGCCGCGTGCGAGACTTATGGTGGTGGCGGCGGGACGAAACGCCGGAAGCTGGACGGCCAAGGAACGGTCGGCGTTGAGGGCAAAGGACGCGCCGTCGAACACCAGTTCGTCCTGCCCGCCCACCTGGTTGATGTAGATGAGGGGAAGCTCGGACTCCACCACGCGAGCGACCGCCACCTGCAACCGCTCATCCCACTTGGTGCGTGTGAAGGGGGAGCCGTTGGGCACAACCAAGAACTCCGCCCCCGTCTCGGCAAGGCACTCCACCACCTCATCGACCCAAATGTCCTCGCAGATGGGAAAGCCGACGCGCACGCCCTTGATGTCGACCGGTCCAGGCATGGGGCCAGGCTCGAACACGCGCTTTTCATCGAACACATCGTAGTTGGGCAGGATCACCTTGTGCCTGACGGTGTCCACCTTGCCGTTTTGCAAAATGGCGTAGGCGTTGGTGAGGCGCCCGTCCTCAAGCCAAGGGGTGCCGATGGCAATGGCAGGTCCGCCTTCCGTGAGTGGGGCAAGAGCCCTCACCTCGGCCATGGCCCGCTCGGTGAAGGAGCGCTTCAAGACAAGGTCTTCGGGGGGATAGCCTGTTATGAAGAGTTCGGAGAAGGCCACCAGATCCACAGCGCCCGCCCGCCGCACCGCCTCCTCGGCCATGGCGCGGTTGCCTGCAAGATCCCCCATGGTGGGGTTTTGCTGCTCGATGACGATGCTCAGCCGGTCGCCCATTGCCCCTCGACGATACAGTTGGCGCGCGCCACACTCGCAGCGCGCGGGCAGTCAATCAAAAGGCCGTTGCAAGGGCAAATGGGCGGAGGGCCGAAGCCGTCCGCCCAGGGCCGGTGGTGTCACGGCGGGCGAACCCGCTCCGTTCGCCAATCAGGCTGCGACCCGTGCGCTGCGGTCGCGCTTTTCCGCCTGAAGGTTTTCCGCCAAGAGGAAAGCCAGTTCGATGGCCTGCTCGGCGTTGAGGCGCGGGTCACAATGGGTGTGGTAGCGGTCCGACAGCGTTTCGGCCGTGACCGCGCGCGCACCACCGGTGCACTCGGTCACGTTCTTGCCGGTCATCTCCACATGGATGCCGCCCGCATGGGTGCCTTCCGCACGGTGCACGGCAAAGAAGGACTGCACCTCCTTCAACACCCGCTCGAACGGCCGCGTCTTATAGCCTGACATAGAGACGGTGTTGCCGTGCATCGGGTCGCACGACCACACCACCTGCCGCCCTTCCCGCTCCACCGCACGGATCAGCGCAGGCAGGTGGTCGAGCACCTTTTCCGCACCGAAACGGCAGATCAGCGTCAGCCGGCCAGGCTCGTTCTGCGGGTTCAAAAGGTCGATCAGTTCAAGAAGCCCATCGGGCGTCAGGGACGGACCGCACTTGAGGCCAATGGGGTTTTGAACGCCGCGGCAGTATTCCACATGGGCGTGGTCCGGCTGACGGGTCCTGTCGCCGATCCAGATCATGTGGCCGGAGGTGGAGTAGTGGTCCCCCGTCAAGGAATCCACCCGCGTAAAAGCCTCCTCGTAGCCAAGAAGCAGCGCCTCGTGGCTGGTGTAGAGCTCTGTGGTCTGGAGCTGCGGGTTGGTGGCAGGCTCCACGCCACAGGCGCGCATGAAGGCGAGCGTCTCTGAGATCTTGTCTGCCAAGCTACGGTATCGATGGCCCTGGGGACTGTCCTCCACAAATCCCAGCATCCAGGAATGCACGTTGTCGAGGTTGGCAAAACCGCCCTGGGCGAAGGCGCGCAAAAGGTTCAGCGTCGCGGCGGACTGGCGGTAGGCCATCTCCATGCGCTGGGGGTCGGGCGTACGGCTTTCCTCGGTGAAGGCAATGTCGTTGACAATGTCACCGCGGTAGCTGGGCAACGCCTCATCGCCCTTCTTCTCAATGGGCGAGGAGCGCGGCTTGGCGAACTGGCCGGCAATGCGCCCCACCTTCACCACAGGGGAGGCGGCGGCAAAGGTCAGCACGACCGCCATCTGCAGGAAGACGCGGAAGAAGTCGCGGATGGTGTCAGGGTGGTGCTCTGCAAACGCCTCAGCACAGTCGCCGCCCTGGAGCAGGAAAGCACGGCCAGCGGCCACCTCGGCCAAGTCGGCTTTCAGCGCGCGCGCTTCGCCGGCAAAAACCAGCGGTGGATAGGAGGCAAGCCGCGCTTCCACGGCGTCGAGCGCCGCTTTATCGGGGTATTCGGGCAGTTGCTGAGCTGGCTTGTCGCGCCAGCTTGACGGGCTCCAGGACATGACACTCACCGGCGAATTGAAAGCGAACCTTCTCCTGACGCCGGAATCACGGTCGCGTCAACACCCTTCAGCGCTTCGTCAACCAATTGGCGCTCAGCGTTGCTGAGAAGTTGCGCCCGCGGATAGCGCGGATTGGCTCTGTCATCCAGGATCGGCACATGCCAGCCGTCGGTGCTGTCCATGAAGCGAAACAGGCCGTCTTCGCCAAATTCGTGCAGAAAACCCTGCAAGGTGGTCTCAAGGTAGGTCATGGAGATGGGGTTGGCGCTTGAGCCGTAACGGTCGATCTCGGCCTTGGCGCGGAACAGCGTCACATCTTTGCCGTCCACGTCCACCGTCAAAGGGTCGTAGCGGTATTCGCGCTGGGCGATGGTGGGCCACTCGGTCTCTTCAAAGCGAAGGATAAAGCCCTCGATGGCCCCCTCCCCCTCATGGACCGACAAGGCGCACACACCGCCCCGCGGCGTCTTGCTGGAGGCCTTCCAGGCCCGCCGCCAGCCTGTGACGGTGGCAGGCCACGCATCAAGCACCGGGGGGAGCGTGGCGCGGTTGACGAGCGAGCCGTAGCCGAAGACGAGGAAACTCAAGCGGCCTCTCGGCGCAGCCTTGCGGTGGGGGTCCGCATGGTGACGAGTTCTTCAGCGGCCGTGGGGTGGACGGCCATTGTGGCGTCGAAGTCAGCCTTCGTGGCGCCCATCTTCAAGGCAATGCCCACCGTCTGGGCCAACTCGCCCGCCCCATGGCCCATGATGTGGACGCCAAGCACCCTGTCGCTCGCCCCATCCACCAGGATCTTCATGAACATCAACTCGCCCCGCCCAGTCATGGTGTGGACCATGGGGCGGAAGGTGGCCGCATAAACGTCCACCGCATCGTAGGCGGCGACAGCCTCCTCCTGGGTGAGGCCGACGGTGCCAAGCTCGGGCTGGGTGAAAACGGCGGTGGGGATCAGCGTGTGGTCCACCTGGCGCGGCGCGCTGCCGAACACCGTGTCGGCAAAGGCGTGGCCTTCGCGAATG
>JBCDCF010000069.1:0-10587 GCA_039182345.1 Pseudomonadota bacterium | reverse complement strand
GCCGCCTTCAGCCGATCCTCCCGCCAAAACAGGATGGGAGAGTTCTCCGCGTGAATGGAGCAGCGCTTGCCGACCCGCGCCAGGATTTCGAACGCCTCAAGGATCGCACCGTCCGAAGGGCACGGAAGGTTGCCCGTGGTGTTGCCGAGAAAGAGCTTGAAGCCGATGACGCCGGCCTCGGCCAAGGGCTCGATCTCGTGCAGGTTGTCATCGAGGAGGACCCCGTAAAGCCCGAAATCCACGATGGCGTTTTGGGCGGCAATGTCCTTCTTCAGGCGGTAGTGGCGCACCGTGTCCACGGGAGGGACGGTGTTGGGCATCTCAAACACAGTGGTCACGCCGCCCATGGCGGCCGCGCGCGAGCCTGTTTCCCAGTTTTCCTTATGGTCCATGCCAGGTTCGCGGAAGTGGACGTGGACGTCGATGACGCCGGGGAAAAGGTGAAGGCCCGTGGCATCGACGGTCTCTTCGGCAGGGGGCATGGCGTTTGGGGCGCCGACGGCGGCGATGGTCTCCCCGTCGATGGCGACGGATGCCTCGAACACTGCCGTCTCGGTCACGACCGTTGCGCCGTTGATGACCCTGTCCACCTGGCCTGTCACATCGTTTCTCCTTCGCCGCCTGATGGTGGTGGCACATTCTCGGCCCACCGATCCATCCCTTGAGGGCCATGGCTTGTAGAGGCGGGCGGGTTCATGTGGTCTTGTCCACCGCTACAAAGGGAGATGAGCGCGACCATGGATCTTGCCGACAAAACCGCCTTCGTCACGGGCCCTGCAAAGGGAATGGGCCGCGCCATCTCACTGGCGCTTGCCAAGGAGGGGGCCGACCTTGCCCTTGCCGGCAGGGACCAGGCCCCCATCGAGGCGGTGGCAAAGGAGGTGCGCGCCCTTGGTCGCAGCGCCATGGTCCTCTCCTGCGATGTCACCAAAGAAGAGGAGGTGCGCGCCGCCGTCGCCACCGCCGAGGCAGCGTGGGAGGGCAGGATCGACATTCTGGTCAACGTTGCCGGCGGGCGCGGCCCCATCGGCAAATCGGGCATTGAGACGAGCGCGGATGAGTTCGACGCCATCATGGCGCTCAACGTGAAGGGGTGTTTTTTGACGATGCGCGCCGTTTTGCCTCAGATGATGGCGCGAAAGAGCGGCAAGATCGTCAATATCGGCGGCACGTTCGGCCTGCGGGGGCGCGCCGGCCGCCTCTCCTACAGCGCCTCCAAGTGGGGGATGCGCGGACTGACGAAGAGTTTTGCGCTGGAGGCAGGCCCCCACAACATCAACGTCAACAGCGTGTGCCCCGGAATGGTGAGGGGTCCGCGGTTTGAGACCGTGTGCGCTGAGATGGCAGAGCGCCTCGGCATCACCCATGAAGAGGCCGCCGCCCGCCACGCGGAAGACTATGCGCTGCGCCGTCTCTCCACCGACGAGGACGTTGCCAACGCCGTCGTCTTCCTCGCCAGCGAGAAGTCACGCCAGATCACCGGCCAAGACATCGCCGTAGACGGCGGCTGGGTCATCTGACCCTTCCACCGCGGGCAGTACGAGACCGATTTCAGCACAAACGCTCAACACACCTCCCTCACAGTTCCTTTGGAGAGACGAAGCCTGACGTTCCTTCGGAGCCGACAAGACCAGGACCCCGCGGAGGGGCACTCGGGTCAAGGCCGCAGAGCGAAGCGTGCCTTGAGGCGAGTTCCCCTCCGCGGGACAATGGACATACGGCGGGAGGGCTTAGCACGGCCCCCATCGGCCGATGGGACACACGCACACCTCGCAATCACTGCCCAAACGGCTGTACACCACCCCTCGCACGGTGCCGGCGGCCCTGGTCCGAGACTTGCTTGTCCGCCGGCCAACAACAATGAGGATGAGCCTATGACATCGCATCTCCGCCGCCTTGCCCGCATTGCCGTGACGGGCGCGGCGCTGGCCTTTGCCCCGGCGACCGCCTTTGCCCAAACGGACGTGAAATTCGTGCTCGACTGGGCCTGGCAGGCCATGCACGGCCCGTTTTTGATCGCCCTCGACAAGGGGTACTACGCCGACGAAGGCCTGAACGTAACCATCGACAGAGGCTTCGGCTCAGGCGACACCATCGCGAAGGTAGCCTCAGGCGCGTACGAGATCGGGTTTGCGGAAGGCACGGGCCTGTTGAAGTTCAACACCGAAAACCCGGACGATGCGGTGATCACCGTCATGGTCATCAACGATCAATCGCCGACGGGCGTCATCTCGCTGAAGAAGAACGGTGTGGAGACCCCGGCCGACCTTCCGGGCAAGAAGATTTCGGCCACGCAGAATGCGGCGACGGTGCTGGCGTGGCCCGTGTTCGCCAAAATCAACGGGCTCGATCCTGAGAGCATCGAATATGTGTTCGTGGAGCCGAACCTGCGCGATGCGATGGTCATCCAAGGCCGTGCGGACGCCACCTTCGGCTTTTCCACCACGACGGTCCTCAACATGATCCAGGCCGGGATGGCCCCTGAGGACGTGACCTACTTCACACTGGCCCAGCACGGCCTTCAGCCCTACTCGTCGGGCATCATCGTGCGCAAAGACTATGCAGAAGAAAATCCCGAGGTGGTGGCAGGCTTCGTGCGGGCGACCGTCAAAGGTCTTCTGGACATGCTGGAAGATCCTGCCGCAGGGATTGCCCTTTTGAAGGAGCGCGAGCCGCTGGTGGACACGGAGGTGGAAGCGCGCCGCTGGGACCTTGCTGAAGAACTGTCCATTCTCACCCCTTCGGTGGTGGAAAAGGGCATCAGCGCCGTCGACCGTGAGCGGTTCGAGACGGCCGCCAAGCAGATCGCCGAGGCGTTCGGCATGGATGTGGAGCCCAACATGGACGACTACTATTCAGGCGAGTTTCTGCCGGCTTTGGAAGAGCGTCAGATCTCCGACGCCGTGAAGGCGCGCGCCGCGCAGTAGTTCGCTCAGGTCCGCCGCCAGGTCTCATCGGGCGGCGGACCCCAATCGTTCAGCATGCAGGAATAGACGGCGCTCTCGTCGAACGGGTAGCGCGCTTCCATGTCCGCCGTCAGCGTCAGGCCGAGGCCTGGGGCGGTGGGTTTGAGGAGCATGCCGTCAACGATGCGGCCCTGGTCGCCCATCATCTCGGCGGCAAGGGGGAAGTCCAGCATCGGGTACTCCACCAACGTCCCGCCTGCGGCAAAGGCGGCGTGGTAGCTTGCCATGATGGCCGCCGCGCCGCCCCAGGCGTGGACCACCACGCCCACATCGTGCTTGGCCGCGGCCGCAAAGATCTCCATCACAGCGCTGATCCCGCCGATGACGGACGCGTCCGGCTGGACCGCATCGTAGACGCCCGTTGAGAGCCGCTCGATCATCTCCTTGGGCGTTGTGATGATTTCGCCGCCATAAACCGGCACGTCGATACGCTGACGCAACTCGCGAAACCCTTCCGGCGCGTCGGGGCCGATGGCCTCTTCCAGGAAGACCATGCGCTGGTCGGTGATGGTGTGGACCGCTTCGACGAAGGTGACGACCGTCTCCACCGCCTGGGGCGGGTCGGCAAGGTTCTGGCACATGTCGACACCCACTTGGATGCCGCGGGAGGCCGCCTCGTCCAAGATCCAGGCGGTGCGGTAGATGTCGCGCGCCACGGAGCGGATCTTATAGAGCGTGATGCCGAGGGCCTGGAGCCTGCCCAACTCGTCCAAAAACTGATGCTTGGCATCGCAGCAACCGCCGCTGCCGTAGATCTTGATGGCCTCGGCCTTCGCCCCGCCCAAAAGGTCATAGACGGGAATGCCCTCAGACTTTGCCTTGGCATCCTGAAGGGCAATTTCGAACGCGCTGATGACGTGGCGGGCGGCCCCTTGCAGGGACCAGTAATCGCACACGCTGCGAAGGTCGCGCACGCGCCTTTTGATGTCGAACCCGTCGCGCCCTTCCATGTAGGGACGGCACAGATCCACGATGGCGGCGAACACCTTCGGCGCGAAGACGGCAAGGTAGCCTTCGCCAAGCCCTGTCACGCCATTGTCGAGGGTGATTTCCACCATGCCGATGGTGCGTTTGGGGCCGTTGGGGAAGCACTCCTTGATCTCAGGGTCGTCCGCATCCGCATAAGGGGACGACAGGAGGACTGTGCGCACCGCCGCAATCTTGGCCATCGACGTCTGTCCTCCGATGATCTCAGTTGCCCTGGCGCCGCACGGAGACGTGCCAGGGGATCAAAAGCCGTTCGGCCAGGGTGACGGCGCCGAAAAGGGCAAGACCCACAAGTGTCAGGAAGAAGATGCCGGCAAAGGCCAAATCGGGCCGCATGTTGCCGGTGACGATCTGAATGTAAAAGCCGAGACCCTTGTCGGAGCCAATGAATTCAGCGATCGCCGCCCCCACGGTGGCGTTGATGGCCGCATACTTGAAGCCCACGAAACACTGGGGAAGCGCTGCGGGAAGGCGCACTTTGAAGAAGGTCTTCGCAACGCCTGCCCCTGTGGAGCGGGCAAACCGCGTCAACTCCTCGCTCAAGGAGTTGAAGGCCAAAATGGCGTTGAGCACGATGGGGAAAAAGCAGACCAGAAAGACGATGATGACCTTCGGCAACAACCCGAAGCCGAGCCATGAGATGAAGAGCGGCGCAAAGGCAATCTTCGGCACCATCTCAATACACACGAGGAACGGATAGACGGTGCGCCGCAAGATGGACGAGAACGCAATGGCAAGGCCCAATGGCACCGCAAGGATGACGGCAAGCACATAGCCAAGCACCGTCTCCGTCGCGGTGATGTAGGTGTAGTAAAGCAGGCGCCCGATGTCCGCCCAGCCTTTTTCCACGATGAGTGTTGGGGGTGGGAGGATGTAAAGGGGAATGTGGAACAGGGTGATCGACCATTCCCAAAACAGGAAGAAGCCGACGAAAAAGGCCAGGAACATCCACGAGCGGACGATGAGTGTGCCCCATGCGCGCCATGGCGCGCCGGCCCTCAAAGGACGCCGAAGCCACGGAAGATCTCCTCCACGTCGTGCCCGTAGGCGGCAAATTCGGGGCTGCGCTTCACGTCGAAGTCGCGCGGGAACGGCAGGTCCACCTCGATGATGCGGTCGATCCGCCCTGGCCGCGGGGTGATGACGGCAACGCGGGTGGACAGTTGGATCGCCTCATCGATGGAGTGGGTGACGAAGACCACCGTCGGCCGCTGATCCATCCAAAGGTCCTGAAGGTCGCGGCGGATGGCCTCGCGGGTCATGGCGTCGAGCTTTCCAAGCGGCTCGTCCAACAGCACCGTTTGGGGCGCGTGGACCATCGCCTGGCAGAAGGCCGCGCGCTGCTGCATGCCGCCAGACAACTCGTAAGGGAAACGCTCGGCAAATCCTGTCAGGTGGACGGAGTTGAGGAGCGCGTCGATGCGCTCAGCGTAGGCGCCCACGTCAAGGCCGCGCATTTCAAGCTGGAGGGCAATGTTGCCGCGGACCGTGCGCCAGGGCACCAAGGTGTTGTCCTGGAACATGATTCCCACATTGGTCTGAGGGCCCCTCACCCGCCGGTCGGCAATCATCACCGACCCTTCGCTGGGTGCCAGAAGGCCGGCCACCATCAGCATCAAGGTGGACTTGCCGCACCCTGACGGGCCGAGGAGGGAGACAAACTCGCCCTCACCGATCTGAAGGTCCACGGGGCCGAAGGCGTGGACGGCATCGGCCCCGCTCCCAAAAGTCTTGGCAACGCCGTCAAGGACGATGAGCGGGGCCATGGCGTCACTTTCCAAAGGGCGCCGCACGGACGGCGGCGCCCGTTCGCCTCAGTTGACGAACTGGTTGGTGTAGAAGGAGGCCGGATCCGCATCGGGATCGAGGTCGTTATACTCCTTCATGAGGTTGACCATTCCCTCCCAGTCGGCAGGGACGTTGAGGCCGAGGGTCTTGTCGGCGTTGGCGCCCGAGTAAAGGATGCCAAGGGTCACATCGAGCACCGAGCGGGCCTGCGCCTTGCCCTGGTCTTCGGCCATGGTGCCGCCCACAATGTCGGCCATGGAGGCGACCGCCGCGTCGGGGTCGGCTTCGGCGGCCTTGTAGGCGGCAACGGTGGCATCCACGAAACGGTCCACCAGTTCGGGTTGTTGGGCGATGGTGTCGTTGTGGGTGGAGATGCAGTAGCCCACCTGGTTGACGCCATAGTCGGAGTAAGGGAAGGCGACGGGATCATCGCCGCCATTGGCTTTGATTTCCGCAGGTTTGTCGTCGAGGCCGCCGAGCATTCCCACAGCATCGCCTGAGCCTTGAAGGTAGCTCGACACAAGCGCCCCGTCGGGCACGTTGACGATGCGCACATCCCCTTCCGACAGCCCGGCATTGGCAAGGACGATGGGGAAGAATGTGTTGACGCCTGCATTGGCTGTGGTGAGGAGCGTCTTGCCTTTGAGGTCGGCAATCTCCGAGACGCCCGCGTCCGGCCGCACAAGGATTGCCTCGGTGCCCATGGCATCGATGACGGCAACGGAGGTGATGGGCGCGCCTTGGGAGGCGAGCGTTACAAGCGCGCCGCAGGAGCCGTAGGCGAAATCTGAATCGCCATTGGCGACCAGCCTGTGGGCGGAGCTTGAGCCGTTGCCTGAGCGGATGTCGAGGTCGATGCCGGCGTCGTCGTAAATCCCCTTGTCTTTGCCGAGCGCAAAGCCTGCGTGGGAGCCGTAGTACATCCAGTTCAGCCGCAGCCGCACATCGTCCTCGGCAACGCTCGGGGTGGCGAAGGCAAGTGCCGCAACGGCGCCTGCGGCCAGCGTCAGGTGTTTCAGGACCATCGGTTTCCTCCTTTTCGCATCGTTGGCGGTCTTGGGGTCGGGTGCCTCACCCGACGACCCGCGGGGCGCCGATCTGCTTCAGCATCGCCAGCGTCTCGGCGCGGTAGTTTTGGCGAATGTCTCTGGTTGGGGGGCGGCAACGGCTTGAGGGCAGGCCCACCAGTTCCATGCACAACTTGTCGAGGTAGCCGTCCCCGCTGGTGTAATTCTTCTCAATATCGACCCAGAGCTTGTAGAAGGGCATCGCCTCTTCGACGAGCATGCGGCCGATCTCGGGATAGTCTTGGCGCTTGACGGCATCCACCAGCGCGATGCCCCACTCGGGCCAGAAGTTGCAGTTGTGCACCTCGAACGCCCGCGCGCCCAAGGCGGGCATGGCGCTATAGGCAAAGAACAAGTTGTTGTCGATGATGGTAAAGCGGTTGGAAAAGTGCGAGGTGACGTCCTCGAATTCCATGGCGTCGGTGCGCGGCGTTGCCCATTTCAGCCCGACGACGCTTGGGATCTCGGACAACCGCTCGATCATCTGAAACGAGATGTTCGCACTGGTCCAAAACGTGTTGTAGACGATGAGGCCGATGCGCGGCTCCGCCTCTGCCGCAGCGCGCACGAATGCCTCGAAGTCCCCCTGGGTGTGGGTGAAGTAATAGGGGCAGGACACCTGGATGAAGCGCGCGCCCACGGCGTAAGCGGCCTTGGCAAGGCGTTGAAGTTCAAGGGTGCTTGTGGTCTGCGCGCCCATGGCAACGGGGGCGCGCCCGTCGACGGCCTTCACCACTGTCTCTGCCACTGCGACGCGTTCGTCGAAGGTGAGGGTGGAAAAGTCGCCCGCGGCGCCTGCGGCAAGGAAGGTGGCGTACGTCCCCGACAGGCCAGCATCGATCAAGAAGTCCACATGGTGCTGGATAGCAGATTGGTTCACCGAGAACGCGGCATCGTCGTGAAAGGGGGTCGGGATCGTCACGTAGCAGCCGGCCAGATCTTGCTTGTGGGCGTCGAAATCCGCAGACACCAGTGTCTCCTTTGATCAGGCAAAGCTTTCCCGTTCCGGCGCCAAGGGGTGCCGGCCATCGAACCTGACGGGTTACTCCAATTGCGGCGGCGCACTGTTTGGGCTGCGCAGCGCCTTACCGTGCAGTCTTGCCCCAGTGCCTGGTGATCGATTGACATTTTTGGCCAAAAAGATGCTTATTTCAGCCAAAAGCAGGCTCTGAGGGGCACCGATGGACGCAGACCCTTCCGGAACGGCGCCGCACTTTGCCTTCATCCTCCAGCCGGAGTTTCCTCTAAACGCCCTCGTTCTGGCGTCCGATGCCTTGCGCATTGCCAACCAGAATTCCGGCGCGGCGTTGTTTGCCTGGTCCTTCCTCACCCATGACGGTGAGCCTGTGCGGGCCAGCAACGGCATGTGGTTTGCCGCCGACGGTGCTGTGGAGGGGATGCAGAACCCCGACGTCGCCTTGGTGTTTGAGGGCAACAGGCCCACACAGACGACGGCGCCCTCGCTCCTCAATGCCCTGCGCGCGGCGGCGCGGTTCGGCGCCATTGTGGGCGGGGTGGACACTGGCGCCTTCGCCCTTGCCCAGGCCGGTCTTGTGGGCGAGGAGCCCGTGGTGGTGCACTGGGAGGCGGCGCCCGCTTTTACCGAGCGCTTTCGCGGCAGTGAGGTGCGCGGGCAGATCAACCTTTTGGGCAACACCCGAGGCTATTCTGCCGGCGGCGTTGCCACCCTCGACCTTGTGCTCGACCTCATCGAACGCTTCCACGGCGCACCGCTGGCGAGCGAGGTGGCGAACGCCCTCGTCCACACACGCCGCCCGCCAAGCGTTGCCCAAAGGGCCGATGCGCCGCCTGCGGCCCGGCAAGGCTCCCTCGGCCAGCGCATGGTGGCGCTGATGGAGCGACGGCTCGACTTTCCCCTCGACCTTGAGGGGCTTGCGGCGGAACTCAACACTTCGCCCCGCACACTCTCGCGGGAATGCCGGCGCACCTTCGGCGAACCGCCCATGC
This sequence comes from Pseudomonadota bacterium, assembly GCA_039182345.1. GTDB lineage: Bacteria > Pseudomonadota > Alphaproteobacteria > Rhizobiales > Amorphaceae > Acuticoccus. The sequence continues at coordinate 1,811 of JBCDCF010000069.1, read as the reverse complement.
GCCTTTACCTTCACATTCGCCTGCAGGCGGCGCGCAACTTCCTGTTTTACGATGAGCTTTCCATCAAGGACGTGGCGCTCGCCTGCGGGTTTTCTTATCCGGCAGTGTTCTCGCGCGCCTTCAAGGCAGAGTTCGGTGTCACGCCGCAAGCCTTCAGGACAGCCTTTCGCAAAGCCCAAAGCCCGCAATTGCGGCCGGAAATCAGGCGGCTGATCCAAGGGCCCGAACGGGCGCGTTGACGGTGACGGAGCGCTGGGGCACGGTCCCGCCAAACTCGCCGGGAGGGCGCACGATGGCACATGACAGCGCGACCGACCCGCAGCGCGGCGCAGTGCTGTCTTTGAACCGCGCCCCTGTGCGCGCCCGCAATAAAGGCACGGCTTTGGACCTTGGCTGGCTCGGCGAGATGCGCGTCAACCCGTCGGCCGTGGAACGCCGCGTGGCCAGCCTTGCCGGCCGCCGCTCGGTGAAGAACGCAGCCCAGGCCGCGTTCCTCTTGAAAGCCGTCACCTGCATCGACCTTACCACCCTCAATGGCGACGACACCGCCCGGCGCGTGGAGCGGCTGTGCGGCAAAGCCCGCCAGCCCGTGCGCCAAGACATTCTCGCCGCCTTGGGGATGGACGGGCGGCCGTTCCATGTGGGCGCTGTCTGCGTCTACCACCTGTTTGTGGCAACGGCTGTGGCGGCGCTTGAAGGCTCGGGCATCCCTGTGGCGGCCGTTTCCACAGGGTTTCCGGCAGGGCTCGTGCCCCATGATGTGAAGCTGAGGGAGATCGAAGCCTCCGTGGCGGACGGGGCGGAGGAGATCGACATCGTCATCACCCGCGCCAACGTTCTGACAGGCAACTGGCAGGCCCTTTATGACGAGGTTCGCGATTTTCGCGCCGCCGCCGGGGAGGCCCACGTCAAGGCGATCCTTGCAACGGGGGAGCTTGGCACCCTCACGAACGTCGCCCGCGCGGCCCTTGTGGCGATGATGGCGGGGGCCGACTTCGTGAAGACTTCCACAGGCAAGGAGAAGGTAAACGCCACCCTCCCCGTCAGCCTTGCCATGGTGCGTGCGATCCGTGCCTACGGCGAGCGCACGGGGTTTCAGATCGGCTATAAGCCCGCAGGCGGCATTTCCACCGCGAAGGACTGCCTCGCCTTCCAGGTCCTCATGAAGGAGGAGCTTAGCCGCGCCTACCTCGAGCCGGACCTTTTCAGGATCGGCGCCTCAAGCCTTCTTGCCGACATCGAGCGGCAGTTGGAACACCATGTGACGGGCCGCTACTCCGCCCTTCACCGCCATCCCATCGGGTGATGGCGAACCTTGACGAGGCCCCATGAGCGTTGCCGCCCACTTCGCTGACATGAGCTATGCCCCCGCCCCTGAATCGGACGCTGAAGCCCGTGCCTGGCTCGCCGGTCATGGCGCCACCTTCGGCCACTTCATCAATGGCGCGTTCACAGAGCCGTCGGCCCTTTTCGACACGTTCGAGCCTGCGACGGGGGCGCCCCTTGCCAAGCTCTCCAGCGGCAGCGTTGAGGATGTGGACCGTGCCGTTGCCGCCGCAAGGGCTGCAGCGGCCGGCTGGGCAGGGCTGAAGGGCCACCAAAGGGCGCGCCACCTTTACGCTTTGTCGCGATCCATCCAACGGCACGCGCGGCTGTTTGCCGTGCTTGAGGCCATCGACAACGGCAAGCCCCTGCGCGAGACGCGGGACCTTGATGTGCCCTTGGCGGCGCGGCACCTCCTCCACCACGCCGGCTGGGCACAGCTCCAGGAGAGTGTGTTCGACGGCTATCGGCCCGTTGGTGTCGTGGGG
>JBCDCF010000068.1:0-10677 GCA_039182345.1 Pseudomonadota bacterium | reverse complement strand
TTCGACAGGCTCTACCGTGAAGGCGCGAGGGCGCCGCGGATGCTGTCCATCGGCCTTCACACCCGCATCATTGGCCGTCCTGCGCGCATTGGCGGTCTGGAAGCGCTTCTCGACCATGCCCTTTCCCACGACGGCGTCTGGTTCGCGCCGCGGGCGGACATGGCGCGGGCGTGGCGTGCCGGTCTTGGGCTGCCAGAGTGGACAGCGCGCCCCTGCCCGGCCGGCTTTGCCGGCACGGCACCAGCGTGACGCGCGATCTGATCGGCTACGGCGGCCACTGGCCGGACCTCGTCTGGCCGAACGGGGCGCGCCTTGCGGTCTCCGTCGTCGTCAATTTCGAGGAAGGGGCGGAGCTTCAGGTGGTTGACGGCGACCCGTCCAGCGAGCGGATGGGTGAGGTCATCTCCGTGGTGCCTGAAGGCAGGCCCGACCCTGGCCAGGCGCAAATCTTCGCCTACGGCACCCGCGCAGGGGTCTGGCGGATGGCCGATGCGCTGCGCCGCTATGAGACGCCGGCCACCATCTTTGCCTGCGGACGGGCGGCCGAACGGGCAGCGCCTGCGCTGACGATGCTGGCACAGGCGGGGCACGAGACCGCCTGCCATGGCTGGCTGTGGCGCCCCCATGCGGACTACGACACGCCCGAGGCAGAAGCGATTGACCTTGACCGTGCCGCCGAGGCCATCCGCGCTGCCACCGGTGAGACCCCGCGGGGCTTCTTCTGCCGCGGCGCCGAAAGCCCCTGGACGCGCCGCCTCCTTGCCGAGCGCGGCTATGTCTACACCTCCAACGGCTTTGACGATGATCTGCCGTACCGCGATCCGTCAGGCCTCCTGGTGGTGCCCTATGCGCTCGACGCCAACGACATGAAGTTCTTCCATCCAAACGGCTTCGTGGGGGCCGGCGAGATGGTGCGGTACGTGGCCGACGCGCTGGATGTGTTGGAGGAGGAAGCCGCGCGCGGTTTGCCGCGGCTCCTCAATATCGGCTTTCATCTGCGCATTGTCGGTCGGCCAGGGCGCTTCAAAGCCTTTGAGGGGGTGCTTGCCGAACTGAACCGCAGGCGCAACAGGCTGTGGCTGGCACGTCGGATCGACATTGCCGAGGCCTTCACGCAGGCGCTCCCGTGACCATTGCTCTGGTGAACCCCAACACCTCCGCCGCCACCACAGAGGCGATGGTTGCGATCGCACAGGAGACCGCGGGGGTGCGCGCCGACATCAAAGGGGTCACTGCACCCTTCGGCGCCCCGCTCATCACCGACCCCGACACACTCGCGGTCGCGGCCGATGCCGTCCTCACCCTTGCCCCGACACTCGGTGAGTATGATGGGGTGATTGTGGCAGCCTTCGGCGACCCTGGCCTTTTTGCCGTGAGAGAACGGCTCCCCTGCCCCGTCACCGGCATTGCCGAAGCCGGTATGGAAGAGGCCGGTGCGGGCGGCCGTCGCTTCGCAGTGGTCACCACAACGCCTGAGCTTCGCGCTTCCATTGTCGAGACCGCAGAGCGTTACGGCCACTACGCGTTTGCAGGCACCTTCATCACGCCGGGCGACCCGCACCAATTGATGGCCGATGCCGACGGCCTCGTCGCGGCCCTTGGCGATGCGTGCCATGCGGCCGTCGCTGAGGGCGGGGCCGATGCGGTGGTGATCGGCGGCGGCCCCCTTGCACAAGCGGCGCGGGTGTTGGCCGCCACCGTCCCTGTGCCGCTCATCGAGCCTGTTCCCGCCGCCGTCAGGCTCTCCCTCGCCCGCTTGGCAGAAAGGCGCCCGTCATGACCGTCACGCGTGTTGCCGCCGACCATATTCTCACGGGCTTCGGGCCGGACGGTGCGCCGCACATCCTTGCGGATGGTGCCATCCTCATCGATGGCGACACCATTGCAGCCGTCGGGCCGGCAGACACCCTCCGCCGCACCCACCCTGATGCGCACGAGATTGGCGGTCGGGGGCGGGTGGCCATCCCAGGCCTCATCAATGCCCACCACCATGTCGGGCTGACACCGTTTCAACTGGGTGCGCGCGACCAGCCGCTGGAGCTGTGGTTCCCCGAACGCCTTGCCATGCGCGACGTGGATGCCAGGCTCGACACGCTCTACTCCGCGTTCGAGATGGTGGCCTCAGGGGTAACCACCGTGCAGCACCTTCACAGCCGCGCCCCTGGGAACACCGATGCCGTCGTGGCAAGGGCTGGCGAGATCCTGGGCGCCTACACCGAGATCGGGATGCGCGCGTCCTACTCCTTCGCGCTGCGTGACCAGAACAGGATGATCTACGAGGCGGACGAGACCTTCGTCGCCATGCTGCCAGCAGAGCTTCAGGCCCCGACCGCCGCCTACCTCTCCAGCTTTGCGCTGCCGCTCAGCGATCAGATTGACGTGTTCCAAACCCTTCGCGCCCAATACGCCGACATGCCGCGCCTTGGGATCCAAATCGCGCCGTCCAATCTGCACTGGCTGTCCGACGGCGCGCTGGAAGCCACAGCGCGCCTGGCAGAGGCGACGGGCGCGCCCATGCACATGCACCTTCTGGAGACACCTTATCAGGAGGCCTACGCAAGGCGCCGGACGGGTGGATCAGCCCTTTCGTACATGGACCGCTATGGGCTTGTGGGTCGGCAACTCACCATCGGCCACGGCGTCTGGATGACACTGGACGACCTTGCCCTCCTCGCCGAGCGGGGCGGGTGTTTGTGCCACAACTGCTCCTCCAACTTGAGGCTGAAGAGCGGAACGGCGGACCTCAACGCCTTCCTTGAAAGCGGCGTCCCCGTGGCGCTGGGGATCGATGAGGCGGGCATTAACGATGACAGGGACATGCTACAGGAAATGCGTCTGGCGCTGACGCTGCATCGCCCCTCCGGCCACGATGCGCCAAGCCCGACGGGGGCCGACATTTTGCGCATGGCAACTGAGCACGGCGCTGCGACGACGCCCTTCAAAGGCACCATCGGCCGCATCGCGCCCGGACTGCGCGCCGACATCGTTCTTCTGGACTATGAGCGCATCACCTTCCCGTGGCAGGACCCTTCCATCCCATTGACGGACGTTCTGGTCCGCCGCGCAAAGGCTGGCGCTGTGGAGACCGTCCTCGTGGACGGGACCGTGATCTACCACGAAGGTGAGTTCACGCTGGTGGATCGGGAGGCAACGCTCAGGCAGATCGCAGACGCCCTGTCGACGCCTGACACGCCGGGCGAGGTCGAGCGCCGCCGCCTTGCCGCGGCGCTCCTTCAGCCTGTGCGGGACTTTTATCGCGGCTGGCTGTAGCGCCTGTCACACGCTTCAGAGGCGCGCGGCAGGCGCTTGCGCTCTAAGGCGTGATGGCGACCTTCAGAACGCCGTCGCGCTTGTTGGAGAACAGGTCGTAGGCGTCTTCGATCTGGTCCAGTCCGTAGCGGTGGGTGACGAGGCCGCTGAGGTCGATCCTGCCGCCTTCGATGGTCCCCATCAAACGGCGCATGCGCTCCTTTCCGCCGGGGCAAAGGGCGGTGACAATGCGGTTATCGCCGAGGCCTGCATGGAAAGCATCGAGGGGAATGGTGAGGTCTGAGGAGTAGACGCCGAGGCTGGACAGGGTACCGCCGGGGCGCAGGACCCTGAGGCAACTCTCAAACGTCTCTTGTGTGCCAAGGGCTTCGATGGCCACATCCACCCCGCGCCCGTTGGTGAGTTTCATGATCTCATCGACGGGATCCACCGACTTGTAGTCGATCACCACATCGGCGCCGAACGTTTGGGCCATGGCAAGGCGCGCGGGCACCGTGTCGACCCCGATGATGAGGCTTGCGCCGCGCAGTTTTGCCCCTGCCGTCGCGCAAAGGCCGATGGGGCCCTGGGCAAACACAGCAACCGTATCGCCGATTTGGATGTCGCCTTCTTCCGCCCCGGCAAAGCCTGTGGACATGATGTCGGGACACATGAGGACCTGCTCGTCCGTCAGGCCGTCCGGCACGGGGGCAAGGTTCGTCATCGCGTCAGGCACCAGAACGTATTCGGCCTGCGTCCCGTCGATGGTGTTGCCGAACCGCCAGCCGCCCATGGGCCGGTAGCCGTGGGGCGCACTCTGCCCGTCTTGGGAGTGCTGCCCGCACAAGCACGCATTGGAGTAGCCGCTGGGGCAGATGGCGCCGGCAATCACCCTTTGGCCTTCGCTGTAGCCCTTCACGTCACGGCCGAGCTTTTCGATCACGCCGACGGGTTCGTGGCCCACCGTAAGCCCCTTCTCGACGGGGTACTCACCCTTCAGGATGTGGACGTCGGTGCCGCAGATGGTGGTGGTGGTGATGCGCACGAGGGCATCGCTGGACCCAACATCAGGGATCGGCTTGTCTTCGAGCACGATCCGGCCCGGTTCGACGAAGATGGCAGCTCTCATAAAACAGGGACCCTTTGTGGGGGTGAGAGGGAGGGACCCTGACTTCACATGACTTGATCGGCGGCAGTGTTGATGATCGTCAACACCCCTGCCCAAAAACGTGGCGTTTCGCGATCCTTTTTAAGAAAAGGCGCTAGTAAACGCGCAAGCCTCGCGCGGCGAATTGGTGATGTACGCGCGATAGGAGCTCCCGGCTCGGCGCTTCTGTTTTGGCAAGCTTGTAGTCAAGGCCAAGCTCCTGCCATTTGAACGCACCCATCTGGTGGAAGGGTAGGACCTCCACCCGCTCAACACCGTTGAGGGAGGCGGCAAAGTCGGCAAGGTTGTCCACCTCCTCCTTGTCATCGGTGAGGCCAGGGACGAGCACGAAGCGGATCCACATGCGCTCGCGCGCCTCCGATAGACGGCGCGCAAACGCCAGCACGGGGGCGTTGGACTGGCCCGTCACGCGCCTGTGGAGCGCCTCGTCGAAGGCTTTGATGTCGAGGAGCCACAGATCCACATCACGCAGGAGCTGTGTGCTGACGTGGTCGCCAAGATATCCGTTGGTGTCGAGCGCCACGTGGATGCCGCGCGCCTTAAGGCGCCGCACAAGGGTGGTGACGAACTTATCCTGCACCATCACCTCGCCGCCCGACAGGGTGACGCCGCCGCGATAGTCGATGAGGAAATCGGCATAGCGCTCGATCTCCTCCATCATGTCATCGACGGTGACGTGAAGGCCGTGCTTCAGCTTCCACGTGTCGGGGTTGTGGCAGTATTGGCAGCGAAAGTGGCAGCCCGACAGGAAGGCGACGAAGCGTATGCCTGGGCCATCCAGCGTCGCCGCCGTCTCGATGGAGTGAATGTAGCCCGATTGTGTGCCGTGAAGCGCCTTGTCGAGCGCTGCCACTGACGGCGTCTCCAGCGCATGGTGCTGGATCGCGTAGCGGTGGCTGGCAAGATGGGTCAGGTGCGGACGTTCGCGGGCCACCAAGGGTCCTCAAAAGATATGGGGCGCGCGACCATGGCCGCACGCCCCACGCCAGGATTGGGTCAGGCGCTGCCGAGACCTTCGTGGAAGGTCCGCTTCAGCACCTCTTCCTGCTGCTCGCGGGTCAGCTTGATGAAGTTCACCGCATAGCCTGACACGCGGATGGTGAGCTGCGGATACTTTTCCGGATGGTCCATGGCATCACGCAGCGTCTCGCGGTTGAAGACGTTGACGTTGATGTGGTGGCCGCCGTCGTCGGTGAACTTCGACAGGATTGTGCGAAGGTTCGTCACCTGATCCTCAGGTGCCCGCCCCAACCCGTCAGGCACGATGGAGAATGTGTAGGAGATGCCGTCCTGCGCATCCTCATAAGGCAGTTTGGCGACGGACGCAGTGGAGGCGATGGCCCCCAGATGATCGCGCCCATGCATGGGGTTGGCGCCAGGGGCGAAGGGTTCGCCAGCCTTGCGGCCATCGGGCGTCGCCCCTGTCTTCTTGCCGTAGACGACGTTGGAGGTGATGGTCAGCACCGACTGGGTGTGGTCAGCACCGCGATAGGTGGGGTGCTGGCGGACCTTCTTCATGAAGCTCTGCACCACCTCCACTGCCAGATCGTCGGCGCGGGGGTCGTTGTTGCCATAGGTGGGAATGTCGTCGCCTTCGATCTCGTAGTCGACGGCAAGGCCCCTGTCATCGCGGATCACCCGCACGGTGCCGTAGCGGATGGCAGCCAGGCTATCGGCCACCACGGACAGGCCCGCAATGCCGCACGCCATGGTGCGATAGACATCGCGGTCGTGCAGGGCCATCTCCAGCCGCTCGTAGTTATACTTGTCGTGCATGAAGTGGATGATGTTGAGCGCCTGAACGTAGACCTTCGCCAGCCAGTCCTCGAAGTGCTCGTACTTTGACAACACTTCATCGTAATCCAGAACATCGCTGGTGACAGGCTCCATGGCCGGGCCCACCTGGTCGCCCGACATCTCGTCGCGGCCACCGTTGATGGCGTAAAGGAGGGCCTTGGCAAGGTTCACGCGGGCGCCGAAGAACTGCATCTGCTTGCCAAGGCGCATGGCCGACACGCAGCAGGCGATGCCGTAATCGTCGCCCCAATAGGGCCGCATCAGCTCATCGTTCTCATACTGGATGGACGATGTGTCGATGGACGTCTTGGTGCAGAAGTCCTTGAAACCCGCCGGCAGGTCGTTAGACCACAGGACGGTGAGGTTCGGCTCGGGCGCAGGGCCCAGGTTGTAAAGGGTGTGGAGGAAGCGGAAGCTCGACCGCGTCACAAGCGACCGGCCATCCTCGCCAATGCCGCCGATGCACTCGGTCGCCCAGACGGGGTCGCCCGTGAAGAGGGCATTATAGTCCGGCGTCCTCAAAAAGCGCACAAGACGCAGCTTGATGACGAGGTCGTCGAACAGCTCCTGCGCGTCGCTCTCGCTCAACACACCGGAGGCAAGATCCCGCTCGATGTAAATGTCGAGGAAGGTGGAGATGCGGCCCACGGACATGGCCGCGCCGTTCTGGTCCTTGATGGCACCAAGATAACCGAAATAGGTCCACTGGATCGCCTCTTGGGCGGTCTGCGCGGGCTTGGCGATGTCGATGCCATAGCTCTCGGCCATGGCCTTGAGGTCATGGAGCGCCTTGATCTGATCGGTGATTTCCTCGCGCGCGCGGATCGTTTCTTCCGCCATGGTGTCGAGCTCGAGCGAGGCCATCTGCGCCTCTTTGTCCTCGATCAGCGCGTCGACGCCATAAAGGGCAACGCGGCGATAGTCGCCGATGATGCGGCCACGGCCGTAGGCGTCAGGCAGACCCGTCACAACACCTGAGCGGCGCGCCTTCTTGATGTCGGGCGTATAGGCATCGAACACGCCTTGGTTGTGGGTCTTGCGGTACTCTGAGAAGATCCGCGTGATCTCAGGGTCTGGCGTGTAGCCGTAGGCCTCCAGCGCGGTGTCGACGGTGCGAATGCCGCCATTGGGGAAGATTGCCCGCTTCAAAGGCGCATCGGTCTGCAGGCCGACGATTTTCTCAGCCGACTTGTCCAGATAGCCCGGTCCGAAGGCGGTCAGCGAGGCGGGAACGGACGGGTCGACGTCGAGGACGCCCTTCTCCCGCTCGGCCGCATAAAGCGCGAGCACTTTGTCCCACAGCGCAGTGGTCCGCGCAGTGGCGCCTGCCAGGAACGCGCCGTCCCCGTCATAGGGTGTGTAATTGGACTGAATGAAGTCACGAACGTCGACCTCTTGTTGCCAAAGGCCGCCCATGAAACCGGTCCAAGGGCCATCCGTGATCCGCTCCGCGCGGAGGTATCGCTTTAGCATCTCGCCTCTCCCATAAAGGGGCCAAGAGTCGGTCTGGAATATTTAGGATTGCACCGACGCTGCCAAAGTCATTGCGGTTCGTCAAATGCACGCCGAGTGTCTCGCCAGATTGACACGCACTTGGCCGCACATCTCGACTTGGCGGGCAATTTGCCACGGGCCTGTGGATGCTCTCACGCCGCCTCACGCGCCGCGTTTACCGCGGTTTTGGAGCCTGACAGCCGCCGGTCCATGGCCCGGCTTTAGGGGCGGGTGGCCCACCTCTTGCAAGGCGCTCCACGCAAGCGGCCCTCCCTTCAAGGCATGGCGGGGTCCGCGTTGGCCCGGCGGGTTGGCGCGGCAATCAGCTTGTTCGTGTTTTGCTTAACAACGGACAAGGTTGTGTGCACAGTGGGCGGCCGCGATGAAAATGACTGAACAGAACGACGAGGAGCATTCGTGATGAAGACCCGGCTGACGACCGCGCTGGCTGTCGCTGCACTGGCAGTGTCCACCGGCTTTGCAAGTGCGCAAACCTGGAACATGGCGACTCCTTACCCCGACAGCAATTTCCACACCCAGAACATCAAGATGTTCATCGACGAGGTGGAAGCGGCGACCGATCTCGACATCACGCTCCACTCCAACGCCTCCTTGCTGAAGATGCCGGAGATCAAGCGCGGCGTGCAGACCAACCAGGCGCAGCTGGGCGAAATCCTCTTGTCGGCCTACGGCAATGAAGACCCGATGTTCAGGGTCGACTCCATCCCGTTCCTGGCGCCAGGCTACGTCAACGGGATCAAGCTGTGGCACCTGTCCAAGCCCGTCATTGAGGAGAAGTTCCGCTCCCAGGGGCTAATCCCCCTGTTCTCCGTCGCATGGCCTGGGCAGGGCATTTATACCGCCGAACCTGTGGAGAGTGCAGCCGACTTTGAGGGCGTGAAGTTCCGCGCCTACAACGCTGCCACCGCACGGCTTGCCGAGCTGATGGGCGCTGTGCCCACCACCGTGCAGGCTGCGGAGATTCCCCAGGCGTTCGCCACGGGCATTGTCTCCGCGATGATCACCTCGGCCGCCACCGGGGTGGACAGCCAGTCCTGGGACTTTGCCAACAACTATTACAACGCCCGCGCCATGAACACGAAGAACCTCGTCTTCGTGAATGCCGATGCCTTCAATGGCCTTGATGAAGCGGCTCAGGCGGCCATCATGGCCGCAGCGGCCCGCGCGGAAGTCCGCGGCTGGCTAATGAGCGCTGAGGCAGAGGCCGCCACCACCGCGCGCCTTGCCGAAGAGGGCATGGCCGTTGCCGACCCGCCCGCCCCTTTGCTTGAGGACCTGAAGGCCGCCGGCAGCACCATGTCGCAAGAGTGGCTTGAGGATGCAGGCGATGAAGGCAAGGCGCTGCTTGATGCCATGAACGCCAACTGAGCGGCACTTGAGCGCCAAGGGCAGACAGCCTCCCATGACGCATGAGGGCACAGCGCCCGTGCCAACAGCCCCGCGCGCCGGTCCCCTCCGGCGCGCGCTCGACACGCTTTACACCGCCGGCGGCGTTGCGGCGGCGTGCTTTATCATCGGCATTGTCGTCATCATCATGGCGCAGGTGATCGGCCGCTTCCTCAACGCCAACATTCCGGGGTCGGACGACCTGACGGCCTGGTTCGTGGCGGCTGCCACCTTCCTGGCCCTTGCCTACACGTTCCGCCATGGCTCGCACATCCGCGTCACCTTGTTGATCGAGCGGGTGGGCGGGCGACCGCGCAGGGTCCTTGAGATCTTCGTGCTCGCGGTGGCAGCGTTCTTCGTCGGATGGCTGGCGTGGGGCCTGTCGGACCTTGTCCATGACTCCTGGCGCTGGAACGATGTGGCGCAGGGGCTTTTGCCGGTGCCCATGTGGATCCCTCAGCTGGGGGCCGCCACAGGGTCGGCGCTCCTCTGTCTTGCGCTGGTCGATGATCTTCTCGTCGCCCTTTCGGGCAAATCGCCCAGCTACATTGTCTCCGCAGGTCGGGCCGACCGCAGCGACATTGAGGGCGAGGTGTGACGACCGCCTCCCCAGGCCCCCTTTTGTTGGACGGTGCGCACACGCCTGCCGGCCACCCCTCCCACCCGGCCGAGTAGCCCCTCTCGCGGCAATTGGAGCGCTATGGAACTCGTTCAGATCGGCCTCTTCCTCCTCATCATCGTCGCGTTCCTGTTGGGGTCGGGGCTGTGGATTGCGGTGTCGCTGCTGGCAGTCGGGTGGATTGCCATCGAGACCTTCACCACCGTGCCCACCTTGAAGGCCATCGGCTCGTCGGTGTGGGGCTCCAGCGCATCCTGGACGCTGGCGGCACTGCCTTTGTTCATCTGGATGGGCGAGATCCTGTTCCGCACGAAACTGTCGCAGAACATGTTTCGCAGCATTGCCCCTTGGGTGGGCTGGCTGCCCGGCCGGCTCCTTCATGTGAACGTTCTTGGCTGCGCGGTGTTCGCCGCCGTCTCGGGCTCCTCCGCCGCAACGGTCGCGACCGTGGGCAAGATGTCGATCCCCGAGTTGAAAGAGCGCGGCTACAACCAGCGCCTTGCCATCGGCAGTCTTGCAGGGTCGGGGACGCTTGGGCTCCTCATCCCGCCATCGATCATCATGATTGTCTATGCGGTGGCGGCGGAGGTGTCGCTCATCCGCATGTTCATTGCCGGCATCTTGCCGGGGCTCCTCATCATCGGCCTTTTCATGGGCTATCTGGTGATTGTCTCTCTCATCAAGCCGGGCCTCGCGCCGCCCGTGGCAACGCGCATGAGTTTGCGCGAAAAGCTCTCCGCCAGCAAAGAGCTTGTGCCCATCCTCCTCCTCATCGGCGGGGTGATTGGCTCCATCTATCTTGGCGTTGCAACGGCAACGGAAGCGGCGGCCATGGGCGTCATCGGCGCGCTCGCCCTGTCGGCCCTCACGGGAAGTCTGACAAAGGCAACCTTCGTCGCCTCCCTCATGGGCGCGACGCGGCTGTCGTGCATGATCTGCTTCA
>JBCDCF010000067.1:0-10686 GCA_039182345.1 Pseudomonadota bacterium | reverse complement strand
CCGGGCACGTTGAGGAGGATGGAGGAGATGCGCCCCCCATACTCGGCCCCATAGTAGATGCCTGCCAGGAGGATGAGCGCGCTCTCAGGCGGTAGGCCGAGGCTGTCGGCGATGGGAAGGAGGATCGCGACGCCATTGATGGGCCCGATGCCCGGCAGCGCGCCGATCATGGTGCCCGCGAAGCAGCCGATCAGCACCAGCATGATGTTGAAGGGCGCCAACGCCACCCCGAAGCCGGTGGCAAGACCTGTGAGGACCTGATCCATGGGGGATGTCCAATCAGATGCGCGGCAACGGGCCGGCGGGAAGGTTGAGGTCCAACAGACCGGCGCACACAAGGTAACCCACAACGCCGGCCGCGACGCCGAACGCGCCTGACCTAAGCCAGGGCGAGCCCAGCATGCGCGCCATCAAGGTGGAAAAGAGGAAGGTGGAGATGATGAAGCCGAGGGGCTCATAAAGCGCTGCGTAGCCGAACAGAATGACGATCACCGCGCCGATCTTCAGCCAGCTCCCCCTGTCGGTGTCGAAGCGCTCCACGTCGGGCTTCCACAACAAGATGATCAGGCAGGCGGTGGCGATGATGGCAAGGATGCGCGGCCAGCTTTCAGGCCCCAAAGGGTCGTACTGGAACGGCGCCTTGATGACGGCAAAAGCGATGGCACCGTAGGCAAGCGTCACAGCCAGTAAGAAACCGGCGAAGATGCGGTCGACCACATCAACCTCCCATGCGCCCGGGGGTGGGCGGTGAGTGGCGGGCCGGGCCGAACGCGCGGTCCGGCCCGCCAAGGCGCGTTAGTTGATGAGACCGGCTTCTTTGGCGATCTCGCGCAGTTCGCCGATCAGCTGTTTCACCTGCGCGTCCATTTCAGGGCCGGCAAGTTCCAGCGGCATCAGACCACGATCGTCGCGGATCTTCTTGAAGGCTTCGGTGGGGTAGGCCGCTTTGAAGGCGTCCGCCCAGGCCTGATAGTCCGCATCGCTCACCTCGCCGCCCATGTAAAAGCCGCGCATGATGGTCCACTCCGCATCGTAGCCAAGCTCTTTCGCGGTGGGGAACTCATTGAACGGGGCGTCCAAGCGCTCAGGCGACATGACGGCAAGAATGCGCATGGTGCCGGCTTCAAGGTGCGTCGACATCTCGCCCACATCACCCATGTAGACCTGGATGGAGCCGCCGATCAGCGCGGCAATGGCATCGCCGCCCCCATCGAACGCCACATAGCGCATCTGGCGCGGGTCGGCGTCGATGGAGCGCAGAAGCAGTGCACCCTTCATCCAGTCTTGCGAGCCCACCGAGCCGCCGGCACCCACAACCACCTGACCGGCATCGGCCTTGAAGGCGTCCATCAGCTGGTCGAGCGTTTCAAACTCTGAATCGGCCCGCACGATCACCGCACCGAAGTCGGCGCCGGCGGTGGCAAGGAAGCGCACGTTGTTTTCGTCAAACTGCGCGCCGTACTTGCCTGTGGCAATGTTGAGGAGCGAGCCTGAGGAGAACGCAACGATGGCGTTCGGATCATCGGTGCGCGTGGTGTTGAAAAGGTTGAACGCCACCGCCCCGATGCCGCCAGGCATGAAGGTGACGCGGATCGGATCGCTGAACTGCGCGGCAAGGCCCGTCTGCGCAATGCGGCAGGTCAGGTCAAAGCCGCCACCGGGGTTGGCCGGTGCAATGCACTCAGGATCGGTGATTTCGGCGAACGCTGGCGGTGCTGCCAGGACGGTGAGTAAAACCGCCGCAACGGTCGTTTTTGTCAATGACATCGTTCCCTCCCTGATGGTTGTTGGTCTCGATGGTGCATCGGTAACCACCCGAACGCCCATCAAGCCTTTGGTCGCAGCTTATGGATGGACGCTGACGTGGTCCTTTTACCCAACTGACTCGAGACTGAACTGAAACTGACTTGAGACTGACCTGCCGGTGGGTCATGCTCACCCCGTCCGGCACCATAAGCGATCATGCCATGCGAATACTCGTCGTTGAAGACAATGCTGAGCTCGCCGAAACCATTGTCGATCGCCTCCAGCGCGAAGGTCACGTGGTGGATGTGGAAGGCCATGGCGAGGCGGCGGCCTCACTCCTGCGCCATACCGACTTCGATCTCGTGATTTTGGACGTGAACCTTCCCGGCCGCTCAGGCTTCGACATCTTGCGCGATCTGCGCTCTGCGGGGCGGGACACGCCAGTCCTCGTCCTCACCGCGCGCAGCCAGATTGACGACAAGGTGGTGGGGCTTGATGCAGGGGCGGACGACTTCATGGTCAAGCCGTTCGACTATCGCGAGCTTGCCGCCCGCTGCAGGATGCTGGGGCGGCGCCGCTGCGGGGCCGCCAGCAACACGTTCGTCGCCGACAACCTTGCCTTCGACCGTCGCTCCAAGCGCGCATTGGTGGATGGGCGGGACATCGACCTCAAAAACAAGGAAGTGCAGCTTCTTGAAATCTTCCTCGGCAGCATCGGCGCGGTGCTGTCCAAGGCGGAAGTGGCCGACAAGCTTTACACCTATGACGAGGCGCCTAGCCTCAATGCGGTGGAGCAGCACGTCACGCGGCTGCGCAAGAAGCTTGAAAAAACGCCCGTCTCCATCAAGACCATCCGCGGCCTTGGCTACCTTGCCTATGTCGACGAGCGCTGATGTCCTTCGCGGCTGAGGGCCAGCGCCGCGCACCATCGCTGCGCCACAGGTTGATGCTGTGGATGGGGGCGGGCTTCGTGGTCCTCCTCGTCATCATCTCAGCGCTGTTGTGGAGCTATGCGCGGGGCGCTGCCAACCGCACCTATGACCTGTTGTTGGCGGGCGCGGCCCTTTCCATCCTTGAAACCGTGTCGGCAGGCGAACAGGGCATCCAGGTGGACCTTCCCCACTCCGCCTTCGACATCTTGGGCCTCGCGCCGCAAGACCGCGTCTTTTATCGCGTCAGCTCAGGCGGGCGCACGCTGACAGGGCAGGACGATCTCGTCGCCACAAACGCGCCGCCCTCCGCCACCCCGGTCTTCGCCGACCGGACGTACGGAGGCGCTGAGGTGCGCACGGTCACCCAAAGCCGCAGAATTGCGCTGCCTGAGGGGGCAAGCTGGGTGACCGTGGACGTGGCACAAACCCGCCTTGCCCGCGAGGCAAGGGTTCAGTCCCTCTTCTACACGGGACTTGCGGGGCTCGGCTTTGTCTCCTTCATCGGCCTGTTGTTTGTCTGGCTCGCGACGCGCAAGGCGCTGAAGCCTTTGGACGAGATTGCCCAGAACCTGTCCGCCCGCGAACCATCGGACCTGACGCGCGTGGACATTGACCCTCCGCGGGAGGTGACGGGTCTGATCGAGGCCATCAACGGCTTCATGGGCCGGCTCGACCAGACGCGGCGGCAAAGCGAAGCGTTTATGGCCGACGTTGCCCACCAGACGCGCACCTCGCTGGCGGCCATGCAGGGCCATCTGTCGCTTGCCGCGGACGCCAAGACCAAGGACCAGATGGGAGAGCGTTTGCGCCGGGCGGAAGAGCAGGCGGCCAAGACCACGCGCCTCACCAACCAGCTCCTGTCCCACGCCATGGTGATCCATAGGGCCGACAATCAAGCCATGCAGCCCCTCGACCTTGGCGACCTTGTCCGCCAGCTCCTGTCGGAGATGCTGCGCGACACCGCCTTTCGCCACATCACCGTCACCCTTGAGGATGATGCTGACGGGAAGGCCGTCGTCCCTGGCGATCCCATTTCCTTGCGTGAGGCGCTGCGCAACGTCATTGAAAATGCCGTCCGCCATGGTCCGCGAGAGAACGCCCTCACCGTGCGCCTTTATCGCGGTGCCGGCGCCGTGGTGCTGGATGTGGAAGACGAGGGGCCGGGCATCCCCCAAGACCAAAGGGCAGATGCCCTTTTGCGCTTCCGCTCCCTTGCGCGGGGGTCCGACGGGGTGAGTGGGGCCAATGGCTCAGGTCTTGGCCTTGCCATCGTCAAAGCGGTGGCCGATGCCCATGGCGCTAAGCTCGACCTTGAGGCGGGCGCCAAAGGGGGGCTTCTGGTCCGCCTTGCCTTCGGTGGCACAGGCACGCTTCACCGCCCCCGCTTCGGCGCGGCGGCTGCGGTGGGCCTTGCCCTCCTCGCGCTCTCGATCCTGCCGATGGCCCCTGCGCAGGCAGAAGTGGGCGTTCTTGAGGTGTGGAGCGCCACGGACGAGCCTGCCATGCGCGCCGTACTCGATGACTTTCAGCGCAACAGGCCTGCCGTTGAGGTGGTCTACCGCGAGTTCGACACGGTGGGCCTTCACGAAGCGCTGCTCACCCGCACCGACCCCGGCCCTGACGTTGTCATCAGTTCGGCGATGGATCTTCAGGTCGACCTCGTCAATCGTGGTCTTGCCAGCCCTTTGAATGTTGCGGCAGGGGCGTTGCCGTCCTGGGCGCGCTGGCGGTCCGAACTCTTCGGCTTCACGTTTGAACCTGCCGCCGTCATCTACCACCGCCCCACCCTTGCGGCGGTGGATCTGCCCAAAAGCCGCGCTGCCATTGCCGATTTCATCAGAGACAATGAAATCCGCTTCAACGGCAAGATTGCCACCTACGACATTCGCACCTCCGGCGCCGGCTATCTCTTCGCCACCCAGGAAGCACAGT
The DNA here is from genome assembly GCA_039182345.1 of Pseudomonadota bacterium. Taxonomy (GTDB): domain Bacteria; phylum Pseudomonadota; class Alphaproteobacteria; order Rhizobiales; family Amorphaceae; genus Acuticoccus. Next base: position 6,076 of record JBCDCF010000067.1, on the reverse strand, counting down.
TGAGCCCGCAATTCTTCCGCTTGGCGGAGACCCTAGGCCGCGCCAATGTGCGCCTTTACGGCACATCGGGCGATATGATCGAGCGGACGGCCCGCGGCGAGCTCATCCTCGGCATCAACGTCATCGGCTCCTACGCCCTTGCAGCGGCCCGGGCGCTGCCCGACCTTGGCGTCTACTTCTTCGATGATTTCAACCCCGTCATGTCGCGCAGTGTTTTCGTGCCGCGCGGGGCCGATGACCCTGACCTTGGGGCACGCTTCGTCCAGTACCTTGTGTCGGACGCCGGTCAGGAGGTGATTGCCGATGCCTCGGGCCTCCTTCCCATCAGCCAGGCCCATCTTGGTGCAGTGGATGTGGGGGAGGCCCTCGGCCTTTCCCAGGACAGCGGACAGTTCACGCCCATCCGCCTGTCAGTGGGTCTCCTCACTTACCTGGACGATGCCAAGCGCCGCCGCTTCCTCAGCGACTGGCAGTCAGCCGTGCAGGACTAGGCGGCCGGCTCGTCCTCAAGGGGCGCCTCGCTTCCCATGCGGAAGATGTGACCGTCGGGATCGGCAACGTTCATCTCCCGCACACCCCAGGGGAAGGTGGTCGGCACCATGCGGATCAGCGCGCCTGAGGCGGTGTAGGTCTGATGCAGCCTGTCCACATCGTCCACGAAGATGGAGATCCACATGCCCTTTGCCCCCTGACCGTCCTGGCATAGGAAGATCCGTACGTCGTCCCGCATGACGCAGGCGAAGGTGGCAGGGTTTTCCCAGTCCCACTCCAGCGTGAAGCCCAGCGCCTCCTGGTAGTAGGCGATGGAGGCCGGGACGTTCGCCACATTCAAAATCGGCACGGCGGACTGAAATCGGTTGCGGCCACGCGCTGCCGGGTCAGCCCCTGCCTTGATGAGCGCATCGATGATGGCACTGTCGGTGTCCGCGTTGGCCTCACCCATGGGTGGAATGCCATGGGCATCGCTGGCAAGGGGGTCTGCTCCTTCCTCAAGGAGGATGGTGACGGCCCCCGCGGCGTTCTTGGCGACGGCGAAATGGAGCGGGGTCTTGAGCGCTTCGAACCGGCTCATACGCGCTGAAAGTCGCTGGCGGTCCTCAGCGATCAACCGTCTGAGCAGGTGGGTGTCTTCAAGGGCGATGGCAACGAAGATGTGCGGCGTTGCTCCCTTGGCCAGAAGGTACTGCGCAACGTCTCGCCGGATGGCCTTTAGGCACGTTGCCCAACCGAGCACACCAAGGTGATGGGCATCGCCTGTGCCCTCCACATCGGCGCCGGCGTCGATGAGGTGCTTGACGATCCCAATCCGCCCCGCTTCCGCCGCCCAGTGGAGGGCCGTCGCATTGTCCAGCCGGTCGCGCCTGTCCACCGGAAAGCCGCGCGCCAGGAGACAGGTGACACACGCCTCGTGGCCTGCTTCGGCGGCAAGGTGGAGGAGCGGCCTGTCCCACCGCCCACCGGTGATGGTGATCTTTGAGGGATGATCGTCGAGAAGGGCGGCGAGCGTGTCCGCATCCCCCTCCTGTGCGGCCGCCAGAAGTCGGCCGTTGACGCTGAGGCCATCCACATGGGCCTTCAGCTGGCGCCAGCTTGCGAAGCCGTACTGTTTGGCCAGCGCATGCTGCGCCTGGTGCAATCTGGCGTTTGGGTCGGTCTGGCGCAGGGTTGAAAGAGCCGACTTCGCGGTCTTCCTCAGCCAGTCCATATCGGGACGAGGTGGGAGGGTTGATGCCATGGCACACCTTCTCTCTTTGCGCCCGGCGTCCGCATGTCACGGGCAGAAAGAAGATGTCCGATGATGAGCGTTCGACGAAAGTGGGTTCAACCCTTCACGCGGACCGTTGGCCCCTTCCCAAGGCCTCTTCCAGTAAGGCGTTAGCGACGCCGCGTGTCAAACGGCACAACGCTCTGCGGCCCCCGGATATCGCGCCACCAGATCCACCATGGACGCTGGCGCCAGGATGTGGTGCGATCCCCGCCTTAATTCATCGACGTTTGCAGGACGGCTGGGAGACGATAGGGCATGAGCGATCGCGGTGGCGCGGCATCGGGCGACGGCGCGGCCAAGACGGTGCGCCTGTCGATCCTGACGCTTGCGATCATGAACATCACCGCTGTGGTGAGCCTGCGCGGCCTGCCCGCCGAGGCCGAGTATGGGCTGAGCTCGGCCTTCTACTACCTCTTTGCCGCCATCTGCTTCCTGGTCCCGGTGGCCATTGTGGCGGCCGAACTTGCCACCGCCTGGCCGCAAAAGGGCGGCGTCTTTCGCTGGGTGGGCGAAGCCTTCGGCGGGCGCGCGGCCTTCGTTGCCATGTTCATGCTGTGGATCGAGGTGACGATCTGGTTCCCCACGGTCCTCACATTTGCCGCTGTGGCGCTGGTGTTCATGGGGCCCGACCAGTCCTGGGATGCGGCGATGGCCGCCAACAAGACCTACACGATGGTGGTGGTCATCGTCCTTTACTGGGCGGCCACCTTCATTGCCATGCGCGGCGTGTCCACCATGGCGGCCGTTGCCAAATGGGGCGGCATTGTCGGCACCATCGTCCCCGCTTTGGTGTTGATTGCGATGGGCGGCCTTTACCTTGCCACCACAGGCCAGTCGGCAACGCCGCTGCGGTGGTCGGACGCGATCCCTGACTTCTCCAACTTCCAAAACCTCGTCCTCGCCGCCTCCATCTTCCTTTTTTATGCAGGGATGGAGATGAATGCGATCCACGTGCGCGAGGTGGACCGGCCGAGCCGAAACTACCCTCTTGCGATCCTCATTTCCTCGGTGGTCACCGTGTCCATCTTCGTGTTGGGGACCATGTCCATCGCCATCATCATCCCGCCGGGGGAGATCAACCTCGTCCAGAGCCTCTTGAAGGCCTTCGACGCCTACTTTGCCCACTTTGGGATCAGCTTTATGGCCCCTGTGGTGGCGGCGATGCTGGCCTTTGGCGTCCTTGGTGGGGTGACGGTGTGGGTGGGGGGACCTTCAGCGGGCCTTCTGGCTGTGGCAAAAGCCGGCTACCTGCCGCCCATCCTGCAGCGCACCAACAAGGCGGGTGCACCGGTCAGTCTGTTGTTGCTCCAGGCAAGCATTGTGTCCTTGCTGGCGGTGTCCTTCGTCATCCTGCCGTCGGTGGAGGCCACCTACCAGATCCTTCTGCAGCTGACGGTGATCTTGTACCTCATCATGTACATGTTGATGTTTGCCGCGGCGATCGCCCTGCGTTACCGCCAGCCCGATACGCCGCGCCCCTACAAGGTGCCGTTCGGGATGGTAGGGATTTGGATGTGCGCCGGCGTCGGCTTCCTCGCCTCGCTCCTGGCGTTCGCGTCCTCGTTTGTGCCGCCAGGGCAGATCGCAATCGGCAATCCTGCCTTGTTCGTGGGTTTTCTTGTGGCAGGGGCAATCATCTTCGTGGGCATTCCGCTGGTGATCTACGCGCTACGACGCCCCAGCTGGGTCCAGGCCGATGCCGATTTCGCCCCCTTTTCCTGGCAACATGCCACAACGGCCAAAAGGCAGGAGCGCCAATGAACACCCGGTCCCAAGGAAGACGGATGAGGTCATGACGCCCATCGACAACACCGCCATCGAGGGCGCCGTCACCGCCGCCCACACCCGCGCCTTGCTGGCCAAGGGCGGCAAAAACGCAAGCTACATCCCTTTCCTTGCGGCGGTGCCGTCCAACCTTTGCGGCGTCGCTGCGGTCACGGCGGACGGTGAGGTGTTTGAAGCCGGCGACACCCGCGTCGCCTTTGCCCTTGAGTCCATCTCCAAGATCTTCACCCTTGCATTGGTGATGGACGAGATGGGCTCCGACGCTGTCCTGAAAAAGCTCGGCGCGAACCCGACGGGGCTTCCCTTCAACTCCGTCATGGCGCTGGAACTGCAGCACGGTAAGCCGCGCTCGCCCCTCGTCAACGCCGGCGCCATTGCCACGGCCAGCCTCGTTCAGGGGGCTGATGTGGAAGAGCGCTGGCGCAAGATCCTCGCCGCCCAGTCAAGCTTTGCCGGGCGTAAGATCGAGCTGTCGGCAGAGCTCAATCTGTCGGAGCAGACCACCAACTTCCACAATCGCGCCATCGCTTGGCTGCTTTACTCCGCCAACACCTGCTACTCCGACCCCATGGATGCACTCGACGTTTACACCCGTCAGTGCTCCACCATGGTTACCACGGTGGATCTTGCGGTCATGGGGGCCACCCTTGCCAATGGCGGCATCAACCCTTTGAGCAGCGAACGGGTGATCAAGCGCGAAAACGTCCCCCATCTCCTGGCCGAGATGATGATGGAGGGTTTTTACACCGCCTCGGGCGACTTCGCGTTCACCGTGGGTTTGCCTGGCAAGAGCGGTGTCGGCGGCGGCGTACTGGCGGTGGCGCCTGGCAAACTTGCCATTGCCGCCTTCTCCCCACCGCTTGATGAGGCCGGCAACAGCGTGCGCGGCATCACCGCGGTTCGCGAGGTGGCCAAGGCGCTGGAACTCAACCTGTTTTTGGGGTGAGGGCCCGACGGGTGTCGGGCGGCTGCACAGGTCCGCCGCTCAGTTTGGCTGAGCGGCGGCACCGGTGTCAGTCGGCAAGTTCTGGCGTTTTGCTCGTGGTGCGTTTGGCCGGGATGGGGACCGGACGCAACAGGAACGCTGGAACGTAAGGGGTTTCGGCAAACACCACCCGCGGCTCGTTGGATGGCCTGCGGTCTTGGTCTCTGCCTCGGGAGCGCCTGCGACGGCCCTCGCCAGATCCGTCGCCCGCATCGTCTCTGCGCGGGGCTTCTGCGGTCTCGCGCGGCTCGGCGGCCACCGCCTCCTCGCGGGAGGGGGGTGCCTTCGCGGTCTCCTCAGCGGGTGCGCTCTCACTGGATTTGCGCCGTCCGCGTCCACCGCGGGAGCGACGTTCGCCACCGTCTTTGGCGTCGGTCGCTGGGGCGGCGGACGGTGCATCGTCCTCAAGCCACTGGACGGACCGCTTCAGCATGGCCTCGATGGCGGCCGTCAGCTTGCCGTCTTCGGACGAGGCGATGGTGTAGGCCTTGCCCGAACGCCCGGCGCGGCCCGTGCGGCCGATCCTGTGAACATAGTCTTCCGCGTTGTGGGGCGTGTCGTAGTTGAACACGTGGCTGACCTTGGGAATGTCGAGCCCGCGCGCCGCCACGTCAGACGCCACAAGAAGCGTGATCTTGTTGTTCTTGAAAGCGTCCAGTGTCGCCATGCGCGCGCGCTGGTCCATGTCGCCATGGAGGGCGCCCACGGAGAAGCCATGTCGCTCCAGCGAGCGGAACAACGTCCCAATGTCTCTCTTGCGGTTGCAGAAGATGATGGCGTTGGTCAGTTCATCTTGCGCCCGCAACAGTTTGCGCAGCGTCGCCCGCTTGTCCTTCGGTGTCGCGCCGGATTTGACGAACCGCTGCTCCACCGTTTCGGCGGCGGAGGATGGCGGCGACACTTCAACCCTTGCGGGCTGATGCAAAAACCGATCCACCAAGGATTGGATTTCTTGCGGCATTGTGGCGGAGAAGAACAGGGTTTGCCGTGTGATGGGCAACAACTTACAGATGCGCTCGATATCGGGAATAAACCCCATGTCGAGCATACGGTCGGCTTCATCGACCACGAAGATTTCGATCTGCTGCAGCAAAAGCTTGCCGCGCTCGATGTGGTCCAGAAGGCGGCCGGGCGTTGCGATGACCACGTCGGCGCCACGGTCCACCTTGCGGCTTTGCTCCTCAAAGGAGACGCCGCCGATCAAAAGGGCAACGGTCAGTTTGTGATTGACGCCGTACTTTTCAAAACTTTCAGCCACTTGGGCCGCAAGCTCGCGCGTGGGCTCCAAGATCAGTGTGCGGGGCATGCGGGCGCGGGCGCGGCCTTTTTCAAGCAGCGACAGCATGGGCAGGACGAACGAGGCGGTCTTGCCCGTCCCCGTCTGGGCCAGGCCCAAAACGTCCTTGCGCTCCAGCGCATGGGGTATGGCCGCCGCCTGAATGGGCGTCGGTGTGGTATAGCCGGCCTGCTCGATCGCGGTAAGAACCTTCGAGCTCAGGCCGAGTTCATTGAACATCGGATCCGAAATGGTGAGACTG
>JBCDCF010000066.1:0-10696 GCA_039182345.1 Pseudomonadota bacterium | reverse complement strand
GTGGGCGGCGTCGACGCTGCAGCAACCACCAAACTCACGGAGACGTCTTGATGCGCGTTGCGGTCCTCGGCAACTCTCCTCTCAATATTGGCGTGGTGCTTGCCGCCGACCTTGCCGCCTTGGGCCATGACATTGCGCTGTGGACGTTCGGCGATCAGGGCGATGTGGCCGCGACAATCGCCGAAACAGGCCTTGTGATTGAAGACAATGGCGTTGCCCTTGCCTGTGGACGGGCCGGCGCCGTGCCGCTGCCGCGGTTCCCGGCCACCTGTGCCGAGGCGCTTGACGGGGCTCAGGTGGTGTTCCTGGACCCTGGCGCATCAGCCATCGAAGCGCGGGTTGAGGAGATTGCCCCCCACCTCACCCGCGGCCAGCACATCCACATCGAGTGTCATGGCTACTGGGCGGCACTGCGAACCCATCGCGCGCTCGGCAGTCTTCATGGCGTGACGCTGAGCGAGGGAACCACCCCCACCCACGCAGGCGGCTTTGAAAATGGCGTGGTGACGCCCCACGTGTTGCGCCGCAACCTTGCCCTTGGCGTCTTTCCCGCTGCCCAGACGGAAGCGGTGGCGGAGCAGTTGTCATCGCTCCTGCCCATCTTCGATCCCAAGGCGGATGTGATTGCCACAAACCTTGAAAGCATGAACTTTCTCGTCCATCCGGCCATCGCGCTGTTGAATGCCGGCGCGTTCGACAGGGCGGAAGAGGCCGGCGCGCCCATCGATTTTTATGGCGAAGGCAACACCCACCACGCCTCCGTCCTTGCCGATGCTCTCGATGGCGAGCGGCGGCCGCTTGTGGACGCGTTCGGCTACCCCTTCCGCTCTTTGCCCGCGCAGATCGGCGCCATCTATGATGCACGGGGCGAAACCACCCGCGAGGCTGTGGCAAGCGCACCATTTTACAAGGTGCTGCCGCCCTTGCCTGCCGCCATCTGGCGGGCGTGGCTGTCCACCGACATGCCTTTGGCCCATGTCCCTTATGTGCGCGTTGCCGAAGCGGTCGCCATCCCCGCCCCTTTGCATCGCGGCCTTGTGGAGATTGTCGGCGCCATCCTCAGCCGCGACTTCTGGTCGGACGGGCTGACGCTCGACCACCTCGGCCTTTCCGACATGACCGCCCGCGAAATGGGCACCTTCGTGAAGACGGGCACCGCGTAGGGCACGCTTTCAAGTCTGGCGCATGCCTTCTTCGTGCCGCCGCTCGCTACGTTGCCGGAAGGCCCCTTGGCCGCAACAGCCAGGCAAGCCCCAGCCCCACTGCGGTGAAGACCAGCGCCGCCACGGCAAAGGTGAGCGTCGACACGCCGAACCGTTCGCCCCCCGGCGCCAACAGCAAGATGCCGCCCACAAACAAAGCCGCACGGGCGATGTAGGAGAGAGGCCCCCTTTCGCCCAACCGCCCAAAGCCGATCAGGTACCCCTGGAGGCTGCTTGCCAGTAGCACGATGCCCACCGTCGCGGTGAAGAGAACCAGCGCCACTTCCCCGGCCGGCGCATGGCCGATCATCGCCGGGTTCAACACGAAGAAGAACGGGATGAAGTAGATCACCGTTGCTAGGCGCATGGCCGCAAGCCCTGTGCGCATGGGCGATGCGCCGGCAATGGGCGCGGCCGCAAAGGCGGCGAACGCCACAGGCGGCGTCACGTAGGAGATCATCGCCCAGTAGAGCATGAAGAGGTGGACGGCGAGGATGTCGAGCCCTGAATCGGCGAGCGCCGGTGCCAACGCAATGGCCAGGAACAGGTAGGCCGCCGTGATGGTCATCCCCATGCCGAGGATCATGCTTGTGAGCGCGCCCATCACCAGCAAGAGGAAGACGTTGTCGCCCGCAAGCCCCACAAGGTCGTAGGCAAGGGAGCCCACTTTGCCGGTGAGGATCAGCGCCCCCATCAAGAGGCCGACACCGGCAAGAATGGTCCCGATCTCAATGAACAGCCGGGACGCGCCGTAGAGGAACTCCACGAACTCACGCCATCCCCAGCGATGCTGCGGCAGAATCTGGTTGATGGTGATCAAGACCGCCGTGGCATAGAACGGTGCCAGCGCCTCTTGCTTCAGGTAAAACAAGAGCCACACCAGGACGACGATGACGGCGAGGTAGTACCACCCTTCCTTCAACACGGTGGTGAGCTTTGGAAGCTCTTCCCGCGGCAGCCCTTTCAGTCCACGACGGCCGGCAAACGCGTCGATCTGCACGAACAGGCCGAAGAAATAGAGGAAGGATGGGATGATCGCGGCAAGGGCGATGGTCTGGTAGGGGATCTCCAGATAGGTCGCCATGATGAACGCTGTGGCGCCCATCACAGGGGGCATCAACACACCGCCGGTGGACGCACACGCCTCCACACCACCGGCTTTTGCCGGGGGAAAGCCGATCTTGCGCATGGTGGGGATGGTGAGGACCCCCGTCGTCACCACGTTGGTGACGGCGCTGCCTGAGATGGACCCCATGAAGCCACTGGCAAGAACCGCCACCTTGGCAGGCCCGCCGCGGGTGTGGCCAAGCAGGGCAAACGACAAATTGAGGAAGAAGTTGCCGGCGCCAGTGTATTGGAGCGCGGCGCCAAACAACAAGAATCCAAGGACGATGTTGACCAGCGCCCGCAGGGGAATGCCGATGACGCTTTCCCCACCGAAGAGGTGAAACGACGCGGTCTCGAGCAACGTGACGGCGCGCACTTGAAATACGCCAAGCCATTCCGCCCCGCCGAACACGGGATAGAACGAGCCGATGGCAATGACGGCGGCAACGGCAATGCCCGCGGCCCTGCGGGTGGCCTCCACGGTCAGGAGCCACAGAACAAGCGCGCTCCACTGGGCCCAAGGGGGCGCAGCAAACTCCCACCCATAGTCGATGATGATGCGGGTCTGGAACGCAAAGACGCCTGCAGCAACGCCAAACACCACAAAGAGCGCCACATCGACTAGGGGCACCCTGTCCTTGCGGCCACTGCGGAAGGCGGGAAACAGAATGAAGACGAACGGCGTCAGAATCGCGTAGACGACGTAGAAGTAGAACGCCTCGATAGGGATCCAACCCGTGTAGATCCCAAGGCCAAACACTTTGTAGCCAATCAGACCCGCCGAGGCGACACCGGCCAACACCACCAGCGTCTTCCAAACCCCTTTCAGCGTGCGGATGCGCGCCTCGTCGCCTTCTAAAATCTCGGGCTCACCCTCGGGGGCGGTGGGGTTGTGGGTCTGCGTCATGGGTGTCCGCCAAGGGCCAAAGGAGACCGGCCGCGCCCATCAAAGGCGCGGCCGATGTATTCGTCGGAGGGTGTATCAGCCGCCCCACACGTCGTTGTAGATGACGGGAAGGTCCGCTTCGGTGAGCGCGGCGGCGCGCGCCTTGCCCCAAGCCTTGGCAAACTCTTCCTCGCCTGAAGGCGTGTCGCCTGCCATGAAGGCGGTCCAGGCATCGGCCAGAACTTTCTGGCGCTTCAGAAGACCTTGGTTGTGGGCTTCGTCGGCGTCGGTCCACATGCCCTTTTCTTTGAAGTAGCGCACAGCCCCTTCATGCCAGGGCCACGCATTCTGCATGTTCTGGCGGTCGAGGGCGTAGCCTTCAGAGCGGGGGGCGGAGGCGCTGATCTCGGCAAAGTTGATGTCCATCGCCTTGACCAGGTTGTAGACGGTGTCGGCATCGTAGTCGGCCATCACCAGCCACTCGGGGTAGCCGTAGCCGTTGAACTCCACGCTGGAGCCTTCATCAATGCCGATCCCTTTGGTCATGTTGGCCTTTTGGACGTAAGGGGCGATCGCCTTCAGCCGCTCCCAGCCCTCAGCGTCGTCGTGGGGCGTTGGCGGCCAGACGATACCGCGGGGGGAGTTGGCGACCCGCTCCACCGAACCTGAGATCATGTTGCCGGCCGCAGCATCGGCCTGGCCGTTGATGATGGCCTCGTGTGCATCGGAGAACGAGGAGACGGGCACGCGCACCACATCGTCCCAGGTGAGACCTGCAAACGCCAGCGTCGCCTCCACCACCTTGTTGGAGGAGGGCGACCCCTGGAGGTAGGTGACGCGCTTGCCCTTCAGGTCCGACACGCTGGCAATGTCGGCGTCGGCCGCGGCAAGGACGCCGTTGCCTGGCTGAATCTCATTGTAAAGGACCAGTTGAAGGGGCATCGGCCCAGCTTCGGCCTTGGCAAAGGCGAACGCACCTTCCTGGGCAAAGAAGCCGTCCGTGCCCGTCAGCATCATGTCGGCGCGGCCGCTCTTGAGCGGAAGCGCCCGGGCATAGCCCGAGTTCACGGGCATCACCGTAAGGCGCATGCCGTATTTGTCGTCGAGAATTTCGCCGATGGCCACGGCCTGGGCGAACATGATCGACTGCGAATTGTAGTTCGTCCACGTCATCTGCGAAGGCAGTGTGACGCTGTCATCGGCGAACGCACTGCCTGCAAAGGCAACGGCGGCAGCGGCCGCGACGCTCTTCAGAGCGATAAATTTCATGATGTCTCCTCCTGTGGTCGTGGCTTCATGGGGGTGGATTCGAAGCGCGTTGACCTTCAGCCTGACCCAGGCTAGTCCCTTTATGCACACGAGTGCAATGGTTGACTACAAGCAGGGCGAAATGGGCATGGCCGACGACATCACGCGCTATGGGCGCAACCCCGGTGCACCGGGGCAAGGCCTGGACCGATCCTCCCAGATCGTCGTCCACGGCGGCACCGCCCATTTCGTGGCAACGCCGGACAAGCCCTACGACCCCACCCTTTCGGCCGGCGATATGATGCGCCAGGCCCTGGCCCGGGTGGATGAGCGCCTTGCGCTTGTGGGGTCCACCCGTGCTGACCTTGTCATGGTCCAGGTGTGGATCCGCGACATGCGCTTTTTCCAGGACGTGAATGCAGCCTGGGACGGATGGATCGACCAAGACGCCATGCCTGTGCGGGCGTGCTGCGCCTGCGACATGGGCAATCCGGACCTTAAGGTGGAACTCGTGGTGACCGCCCGCGCCCACCGCGCGCCCCCCACGACCTAAGCCCCTCCCGCTTCCCACCCACTGGCCGAACACGCCCGCCGTCGCCGTCTATCGTTATAGACGGGCGGACATGGGCGGGTCCGCCCGTTTCACCGCCTCGGTTGACAGGCGTGTTGAATACCGAAATCATCTGCATATAACTTGTCGACAAGTTGTCGGCTTAATGGACCGGGCGCTCGTCGCCCCGGCCCCAGCGTCCAACGGGCGACCGGTTCGGCGCATGGGTCGATGTGCAGAGAGGCCATCCATGTACCGCGACGCCAGGGGGACGGAGGCCAGACGCTGCGACGTGCTGGTGCTTGGCGGAGGCGCCGCAGGGGTGGCCGCTGCCACCACGGCCGCGCGCCAGGGCCTGTCCACCATCATGGTGGAACGCTACGGCTTTTGCGGTGGCGGCGCCGTTGCCGGCATGTCGGGCACGGTCTGCGGCATCTATGCCGCCAGCGACAGGCGCAACGCTGGGCCCGAGAAAGTGGTCTTCGGCTTTCTGGATGACTTCATCGCGGCCATGGAGGCGCGCGGCGGCCTCGGCCCGCCGGTCCAGTACGGCCTCACATGGACACGGGTGCACGACCCTCTTGTCTGGCGCGAGGCGGCCGATGCGCTCCTTGAAGATGCTGGCGTAGAGGTGATGTTCCACGCCCTTCTCATCGGCACCTTGATGGAGGGCGAGGAGAAGGTGGAAGGCGCGCGGATCTGGACCAAGGCCGGCACCGTCGACATCCGCGCAGGCGTCACCATCGATGCATCAGGCGATGCGGATGCCACCGCCATGTCCGGCATGCCCACCTTCATCGGCCATGACGGCACAGTGCAAAACCCCACCATGATCTTCCGCCTCGGGGGCGTTGACGTGCCACGCTTCGTGGAGGCCTACGGTCCCGACACCATCATGCCCATGAAGGTGTCTCAACTCATTGCCGAAGCCTCCGCCTCGGGCCGCTACACCCTCCCCCGCGCAAAGATCTGGATGTTTCCCACCACCCGCCCGGACGAACTGTTGTGCAACTGCACCCGCATCGTCGGTCGCGACGGGCGCGAGTTGATGACCCTCAACGCCAAAGACTTCACCGAAGCGGAGGTGGAGGGCCGCAAGCAAATGCGCCAGTACGCCCGCTTCTTCCGCGACAGGCTGGAGGGCTGCGCCAACAGCTTCGTCATCGACACAGGCACGCAGGTGGGCATCCGCCAGACGCGCCAAATCGAAGGCCGCGCCAAGTTGATGAACGCTGACGTTCTGGCAGGCACCAAGTTCGGCGATGGTATTGCCCGCTCCCCCTGGCCCATCGAACTTCACGCCGGCGCGCGGCCGAAGGTGGAGTGGCTCTTGGACGACATTTACGAGGTTCCCTTTGCTGCCTTCCAGCCGGCAACGGGGTCAGGCCTCATCGCCGCTGGCCGTTGCCTTTCGGCAGAGCATGAGGCGGTGGCCTCCGCACGGGTGACCGCGCAATGCTTTTCCTACGGCCACGCGGCAGGTCACGCCGCAGCCCTTGCCCTGCGCGAAGGGATTGCGACCGAGGCCATCGACGGGCGCGATGTGCGCACACGCCTCAATGGCGACGGCGCGCGGCTCGACCCATGAGCCGGACCCACAAGCCTCCCCCACTGCGCAGCGTGTTTGAGCCTGGGACCACGCGCTGGGCGGTCCGCAGGGCCCAGTGGCTTGCCATGGGCTTGTCCGAGGCGGACTTTCACAAACCCAAGATCGCCGTCGTCAATTCGTCCAGCAAGCTTTCGGTGTGCTTTGCGCATCTTGACGATGTGGCCGCCACCGTGTGCGAGGCGGTGCGTGAGGCAGGCGCCGTCCCGTTTGAAATCCGCACCGTCGCCCCATCCGACTTCGTCACCAGCGCCGGCAAACAGGGCCGCTACCTGATGCCGAGCCGCGACCTCCTGGTGAACGACATCGAAGTCCAGGTGGAAGGGGCCGAGCTTGATGGCATGATCCTCCTTGCCTCGTGCGACAAGACCACGCCTGGGCAGTTGATGGCAGCAGCGCGCCTCAACATTCCCTCCATCGTCGTTCCTTGCGGCTATCAGATTGGCGGCCAATGCGGCGGACGGGGCGTTGACATCGAGGACGTCTACAAGGCCGTCGGCACGGTCAAAGCCGGCCGCATGGGTGAGGATGTGCTGACGGACTGGACGCGCCATGCCATCGTCGGCCCAGGCGTATGCGCGGGTCTTGGCACCGCCAACTCCATGCACATCATGGCCGAGGCGTTGGGGATGACGCTGCCCGGCGCGGCGCCCGTGCGGGCAGGGTCTGAGCGCATGTGGGCGATGGCGCGGGCGGCTGGCGAGGCCATCGTCGCCCTCCTTCAGGCAGGCGTGCGGCCGCGCGATGTGATGACCCAGACGGCCTTCCGCAACGCCGTGCGCGTGGCCTGCGCCGTCGGGGTGTCGGTCAACTGTGTCAGGCACCTCACCGCCGTTGCCGCCGAGGGCGAGGTGGACGTGGACGTGATCGAGACGTTCCGCACCGTCGGCGAAGAGACCCCACTCTTGTGCACCGTGCGGCCCAACGGGCCGGAGCGCATCGAGGCCCTTGAGGTCGCCGGCGGCGCCCGCGCCGTCATGGCAGCCCTCGCCCCTGTCATGGAAGACGCCCCCACCGTTGCCGGCAGCTCCATGCTGGCGCGGCTTGACGGCATAGCCCCGCCGACAGGCGTGATACGCCCTCTGTCGTCGCCGGCGCGGGGCGAGCCGGGGCTCGTTCTCCTTCGCGGCTCGCTGGCGCCCATTGGCTGCATTGTCAAACTTGCAGGCGTCCCTTCCGACGTGCGCCGGTTCGAGGGTCCTGCGCGGGTGTTTGAGGACGAGCGGCAGGCCATCGATGCCCTCGGCAATGGCAGCGTTCGGCCTGGCGATGTCGTGGTGCTGCGCATGCTCGGCCCCATCGGCGGTCCGGGCACGGTGTTTGCTGCAAGCTTCATGGCAGCCCTCGTCGGTGCCGGCCTTGGCGATGATGTGGCCGTGGTGACGGACGGGGAACTGTCCGGCCTTAACCGCGGCATCACCGTCGGCCAGGTTATGCCTGAAGCCGCCGAAGGCGGCCCCCTCGCCCTCGTCGAAGAGGACGACACGATCGCCATCCACATCAACGAAAGGCGCATCGACCTTCTGGTGGACGAAACGGTGATCGCCGCACGGCAAACGGCATGGTCGCCCCCACCCCCGACGGAAGAACGGGGCTGGCTTGCCCAATACGGCAGCCTTGTGCGCCCCCTCGCCGAGGGCGCCGTCCTGCGGGCAAAGCGCCCATGAACATCACCCGTCGCTCGACGCCCATCCGCCAAACGGGGGACCGCGGTGCGATGGACCGGGCGACACGCCTCGCCCATGCCGATCTCCCGATCCAAGGGGCGCGCCGTTGTCTGCGGCCCCTGTGCGGTCCAGTCTGGTGGGAGCGGCAATAGAAGAATGGCTGTCGCAAGGGAGAAAGGCGCGGCAATGCCCCGGACGGTCCCACCACCGCAAGGCGAAGACGCGCCCCCACCACCGCGGCGCAAGGTATCCCTTGCCGAGCGCGCCTATGTCACCCTTGAGGAGGAGATCGTCACCCTGCGCCGCCCACCAGGCAGCGTCTTGTCCGAAGCGCAGCTTGCCAGCGACCTTGGCATGGGCCGCACCCCCGTCCGCGAGGCGCTGCAAAGGCTGAGCGAAGAGGGCCTCGTCACTGTCCTTCCTCAGCGCGGGGTCCTTGTCTCGCAGATCAGCCAGAGTTCATACATCGAGATGATCGAGGTGCGCCGACCGTTGGAGCGCACGCTCGCCGCTCTTGCCGCCCGCCGCGCCTCGACGGAGCAGCGCGCCCGCTTTTCCCAGATGGCTGAAGGATTTGCCAAGGCGGCGGAGGACAGCGACCTCGACGCCTTCATGACCTTCGACAGGGACTTCAATGTCCTGTTGAAGACGGCGGCCCAAAACACTTACGGCGCTGCCATGATGCGGCTCATCCAGGCCCACTCACGCCGCTTCTTTTTCCGCTACCGCGACATTGCCCGCCTTGAGGAGACGGCAACGCTCCACGGGGCCATGGCGCGGGCCATCGGCGAGGGCGATGCGGACCGTGCAGAAGCAGCGTGTGACGACCTGATGAACCACAACGAAAGCTTTGCCAGGGAGAGCCTGCGCTCGCTCTAGCGCGCTTGCCGCTTAGGTTGAATCAACCTGAGCGAAGAGCAATCGCGCCAGAGTTTGAATGAGAACACGGGCCCTGTTTTGGTAGCCTGTACAGACGCTGATCAGTCGTATATCAGTAGTCGGCAATAGAACTTGAAAAATGTCGGGAGGAGATCGATCGTGCTCAAAACTGGCCTCGTCGCAGCCGCGGCACTTGCCTTTTTGGCCGTCCCTGGCGCCATGGCGCAGGACGATGAGAAGCAGTCCCACCAGTTCTCCATGGCCACCAGCTGGTCCGGCGGCCCGCTCATGGACATTGGCGCCATGGCCTTCGCCGAGACCGTCAAAGACATGTCCGACGGTCGCATCGAGATCGAAGTCTACCCCGCAGGCACCCTCGCCCCAGGCCTCAAAGTGGCCGAGGCGGTGGCCAACGGCGTTGCCGACATGGGCCACACATGGATCGGGTATGACTGGGGCAAGGACCCGACGGCGGTGCTGTTCGGCGGCTATGCAGGCTCCTTCGACACCGAGAAGATGCTCCACTGGCTCTACCGCGGCGGCGGCGCGCAGATGCAGCAGGAATGGCGCGACGAGAAGTTCAACCTCATCTCCATGCCGCTGTTCGTGCGCACGGCCGAAGTGTTCCTCCACTCTCGCAAGCCCGTCAGCAGCCTCGATGACCTTCAGGGCCTAAAGCTGCGCACCGCAGGGGCCTGGCTCGACATTTCGCGCGGCATGGGGGCAGCGCCCGTCACGATGCCAGGCGGCGACGTCTATCCCGCGCTGGAGCGTGGCACCATTGACGCCACCGAGTGGGGCACGCTTTGGGAAAACCAGGCCCCAGGCTTCCACCGCGTCACCAAGTACGTAATCATCCCCGGCGTGCACCAGCCGACGGCCCCGTTCGAGCTTGTCATCAACCGCCGCGCCTGGGACTCCCTGTCCGACGCTGACAAGGCCCTCATCGAGCGTGCCGCCTTCAACGTGACCATGAACTCATGGCTCACCATCGGCCAGGAAGACGCCAAAGCGCTGAAATTCTTCCGCGAGCAGGGCAACGAGATCATCGAGCTTGAGCCCGAAGTCCAGTACAAGGCCCGCGAGGCCGGTCTTGCATGGGCAGACAAGACCGCCGAGGGGAACGACTGGTTCCGCAAGGTCCTCGACAGTCAGGCCGAGTTCGCCGACCTGTGGAAGGACGCGGGGAGCTACCGCAATGTGACGGTGCGCGAGGCTCAGTGACAGCGCCTCGCCGCGGCGTCCTTGCCGGCCTGTGAGCCGGCATCGAGGCGCTCACCGAGACCGTCGGCGGGATTGCCGCTTTGCTGGTGATCCCGCTGGTGCTCGCCACCGCCTATGAGGTGTTCGCGCGCTACATCTTCGGCGCCCCCACCATCTGGGCGTTCGAGCTCGGTTACATCCTGATGGGTCTGCACTTTCTGCTTGGCGGCGCCATTGCGTTGAAGCGCCAGGCCCATGTGCGCATCGACCTCATCTATGCGCGGCTGACACCCAAGCACAGGGCGGTCATCGACCTCACCCTCTACCTCCTCATCGTCCTGCCCGTGG
>JBCDCF010000065.1:0-10772 GCA_039182345.1 Pseudomonadota bacterium | reverse complement strand
CGGCTGTTGGTGGAAGGCCTGATCGCGGTTCTTGCGTCCATAGGCTTCATGCTTTTGGAGGGGCCGAACCTCGCCTCGGCGCTCACCTTCCCCTTCTTCAAGGACCTCGTGTGGAACTTGGGGCTGTTCTTCCCGTTGTTTGCCGCCTTCGTCATCGTCGGCTCAGGCAACGCGGTGAACCTCACTGACGGGCTGGACGGTCTTGCCATTGTCCCCGTGATGATTGCCGCCGGCTCCTTCGGCGTCATCGCCTACCTGTCGGGCAACGCGGTTTTTGCCGAGCACCTTCACATCCACAACGTTGTGGGGACGGGCGAACTTGCCGTCCTGTGCGGTGCGGTGATTGGCGCAGGCCTTGGCTTCTTGTGGTTCAACGCACCCCCTGCGGCCATCTTCATGGGCGACACGGGCTCGTTGTCTCTGGGCGGGATGATCGGCGCCATCGCAGTCGCCACAAAGCACGAGATCGTGCTTGCCATCATCGGCGGCCTCTTCGTGCTTGAGGCGGTGTCGGTGATCATCCAGGTGGGCTCCTACAAGCTCACCGGAAAGCGCGTCTTCAAGATGGCGCCCATCCACCACCACTTCGAGCAGCTGGGGTGGACCGAGCCCCAGGTGGTGATCCGCTTTTGGATCATCGCGTTCGTGCTCGCCCTCATCGGCCTGTCCACGTTGAAGCTCAGATGATTGCGGTGGAAGGCTTTTCCGGGCGTCGTGTGGCTGTGTTTGGGCTGGCAGGCTCAGGCCTCGTCGCCGCGCACGCCCTTGCCGCAGGGGGCGCTGAGATCGTCTGCTATGACGACAAGCGCGCCCGTGTGGACGCTGCCTGGGATGAGGGCCTTCCCACAGGCGACCTGCGCGTTGCCGACTTTGCCGCCTTCGATGCGCTCTTGTTGTCGCCTGGCGTGCCTTTGACGCACCCCCAGCCCCACTGGACGGTGGCGCGCGCCAAGGCCGCAGGCGTTGAGATTGTCGGCGATATCGAACTGTTCGACCGTGAAAGGCGCGCCCGCTTACCGCGGATGAAGCTTGCCGCCATCACAGGCACCAACGGCAAGTCCACCGTCACCGCGCTCACAGGCCACCTGTTGAAGGACATGGGCGTCAACGCGCAGGTGGGCGGCAATATCGGCCGCCCGGTCCTCGACCTTGACGCCGATGCGGCGATTGCCGTGGTGGAATGCTCCTCCTACCAGATCGACCTGTCGCCGACGATCCACCCCGAAGTGGGCGCGTTCCTCAACCTGTCGCCCGACCATATCGACCGTCACGGCAGTTATGAGAACTACGCCGCCGTAAAGACCCGCCTCGTCGCCGCCAGTGACAACGCGGTCTTCGGCGCACTGGCAAGCATCGAGGCGATCGCCAACGACTTTCGCCTTAGGGGTCGCAAGGTCTGGCGCTTTGGCGAAGACCGGCACGGCGGCCCGCCCTCGTTCCCGTCCGCAGCGTTGTCGCGCGGTGTTCTGCTGCGCGCCGCCAACGATGAGCCTGGCTGGGACCTTGTGGAGGTGATGGGCGGTGAGCCGCGCGACCTCGGGCGCTTGCCCCAGGTGCCCTCCTTGCGCGGCGACCACAATGCGCTGAACGCTGCGGCGGCCCTCACCATCATCGCCGCCCTCGGCCATGATGCGAAGGATGCAGCCACGCATCTTGCCACCTTCCCAGGCCTTCCTCACAGAATGGAAGAGGTGGGACGGGATGGCGACGTTGCCTTCATCAACGATTCCAAAGCCACCAATGCGGAATCGGCGCATCAGGCGCTGACGAGCTTTGAAAACATCCACTGGATTGCCGGCGGGGTTCCTAAGGACGGCGGCATCACGTCGCTAAAAGCGCTCTTCCCGCGGGTGCGCCGCGCGTACCTGATTGGCGATGCGGCGGCCGATTTTGCCGACACGTTGAACGGCACGGTGGACGTTGCCCAATGCGGCACCCTTGAGGCTGCGCTGGAGGCAGCCGCCGGCAAGGCGGCGCTAGAGGGCGGCGTTGTGCTCCTGTCGCCGGCCTGTGCATCGTTCGACCAGTTCTCATCCTTCGAAGAGCGTGGCGACCGGTTCCGCGCCCTTGTTCAAGATCGCCTTGCCGGCACACAACACGGAGGGGCGGATGGTTAGTCGCGCTGAAACCACCGCCTTCGCCCGCTGGTGGTGGACTGTGGACCGCGTCTTGCTCGCCGCCCTCCTGGCGCTGGCGGTGGCGGGGCTGCTTCTGTCCTTTGCCGCCTCGCCCCCCGTGGCGGAGCGTCTGGAGCTTGGCTCTTACCACTTCGTCCTGCGCCATGCGATTTACGCCATTCCCGCCATGGTGGCGCTGATCTCCCTGTCCTTCCTGAGCCCTCGCCAGGTGCGACGGGTGGCGTTGGTGATGTTCGTGGTCTCTCTCGGAGCGACCATCATGACGCTGTTCGTGGGTATGGAAGTGAAGGGCGCGCGTCGGTGGATCGAGCTTGGCGGCTTCACCCTTCAACCCACGGAATTCTTGAAGCCTGCCTTCGTGGTCTTGATCGCGTTCTTGTTCTCAGAAGGCGCCAAACGGCCTGACCTTCCTGGGCGCCTTCTTGCGGTCTTCCTCCTTGCCATCGTCATTGCGCCTTTGGTGGCCCAGCCAGACTTCGGCCAGGCCATGCTCGTTGCCATTGTCTGGAGCGCGATGATCTTCCTGGCAGGTCTTCAGTGGCGCTGGGTGTTCGCGCTGGGGGGGATCGGCGTCGGCGGCATTGTGTCGGCCTACCTTTACCTTCCCCACGTCACGTCCCGCTTCAATGCCTTCCTCGACCCGGGGGCTGCGGGCAACTATCAGGTCAACCGCTCCATCGAGAGCTTCATCAATGGCGGCTGGTTCGGTGAAGGGCCTGGCGAGGGGGTCGTGAAGCGCCGCCTGCCTGACAGCCACACCGACTTCGTATTTGCCGTCACCGCCGAAGAGTTCGGCATCATCGTGTGCGCGCTTCTTGCCGCGCTGTTCGCGGTCATCGTCCTGCGCGGTCTGATGCACGCTTTCAGGGAGACCGACGCCTTCGTGCGCCTTGCCATTGCAGGGCTCGTCCTCCTGTTCGGCGTGCAGGCCTCCATCAACATGGCGGTGAACCTTCAACTGATCCCCGCCAAAGGGATGACGCTGCCTCTTGTCTCGTACGGCGGGTCCTCCCTCCTTGCGGTGGCTGTGGGGATGGGGATGGTGCTTGCCCTTGCCCGTCGCCGCGCGAGGCGTGTGCGCTTTGCCCCTTACGGCGTTGCCCACACCGACAAGGTGTACGCCTGATGCGCGCCCTCCTTGCTGCCGGCGGAACAGGCGGCCATCTCTTTCCGGCCGAGGCGCTGGCGGGTGAGCTTGCCCGCCGCAACCACACCATCGCGCTTCTTACCGATGCCCGTGCCGGCGACCTTCTGGCCGAGTTTCCTGCCGACGAGATCGGCATTGTGTCCGCAGGCACACCGTCGGGAAGGCGCATCGGCGCCATGGTGAAAGCCTTTGGGGCGCTGGGGGTGGGGCTTGTCCAGTCGATCCGCATCATGCGCCGCTTCAAGCCTGATGTGGCTGTGGGGTTTGGCGGCTATCCCACCTTGCCGCCCCTCACGGCGGCAAAGCTTTTGGGGATCCCCGCCATCGTCCACGAGGCCAACGCCGTCTCGGGGCGCGCCAATCGCCGCCTTGCCAAGGGCGCCCATGTGGCCACCAGCTTTCCCGAAGTGAAGGGCCTTCAAGGCGCACGCTCAGTGGAGCGTGTGGGGATGCCCGTGCGCGCCAAAGTGCGCGAGGCCGCCGCCCCCTACACCGCCTCCAAAGGCCCGTTTCGGCTCGTGGTGTTCGGCGGCAGCCAGGGGGCGCGCGCGTTCGCCGACATCGTCCCCCCCGCCGTTGCACGGCTCGATGAGGGAGACAGGACGCGCCTGTCCATCGTCCAGCAGTGCCGCCCTGAGGATATGGACCGTGTGCGCGAGGCCTACGCCGCCGCCGACGTGACGGCAGAGCTTGCCCCCTTCTTCACCGATCTTCCCGAAAAGATGGCGGCAGCCCACCTTGTCATTGCCCGCTCCGGTGCCGGCACGGTGGCCGAACTCTCCGTCATCGGCCGGCCCGCCTTTTTGGTGCCGCTGCCAGGCGCCATCGACCAGGACCAGGCCCACAATGCGTCGGCCCTTGCAGCGCTCGGTGCTGCGCGCAGGCTCGACCAGGGACTGTTGTCGCCAGAGCGCCTGGCTCACGAACTCAAAATCGCACTCAACGCGCCCCAGGACCTTGCCGAGGCGGCTGAGGCGGCGCGGGGCCTCGCGCTTCCCGACGCCGCCGAACGCCTTGCGGACCTGTGCGAGCGCGTTGCCGAAGGACGGGGCCGATGACGCGCGCCAAGACCACAGCCCCCTTGAAGATGACGGCCGCCATCGGCCCCGTCCACTTCGTCGGCATCGGCGGCATCGGGATGTCCGGAATTGCCGAGGTCCTCCACAATCTCGGCTATGCCGTCCAAGGCTCCGACATTGCCGAAAGCGCCAACGTCAAGCGCCTGCAGGACAAAGGCATTCC
This sequence comes from Pseudomonadota bacterium, assembly GCA_039182345.1. Taxonomy (GTDB): domain Bacteria; phylum Pseudomonadota; class Alphaproteobacteria; order Rhizobiales; family Amorphaceae; genus Acuticoccus. The sequence goes on along the minus strand of JBCDCF010000065.1, from coordinate 6,245 downwards.
GGTCGCCATCGGCCACACCGAGGCAAACATTGAAGGGGCGACCGTGCTCGTCGTCTCCTCAGCGGTGCGGCGCGACAACCCTGAACTGATGGCGGCAAGGGCAAAGCTCCTTCCCATCGTGCGCCGTGCGGAGATGCTCGCTGAACTTATGCGGCTGAAGCAGGCGATCGCCGTCGGCGGCACCCACGGCAAGACCACCACCACATCGCTCGTCGCCACCCTTTTGGAGGCGGGCGGGCTCGACCCCACCGTCATCAATGGCGGCATCATCAACGCCTACGGCACCAATGCGCGGCTCGGCGAGGGCGCGTGGCTTGTGGCGGAGGCGGACGAGAGCGACGGCACATTCGTGAAGCTGCCTGCCGACATTGCCATCGTCACCAACATCGACCCTGAGCATCTGGACCACTACGGCACGTTCGAGAACGTGCGCGAAGCCTTCCGCCAGTTCGTGGAGAACGTGCCGTTCTACGGCTTTGCGGTGATGTGCCTTGACCACCCCGAAGTGCAGGCCATGGTCGGGCGCATCGAAGACCGGCGCATCATCACCTATGGCGCCAACCCCCAGGCGGACGTGCGCTTTGTGGATGTGGAGCCTGGCGCGCGCACCACCTTTGCCGTCTCCATCACCGACCGTGTGACAGGCTCCACCAGGCGGATCGACGGGCTGACACTGCCGATGCCTGGGATCCACAACGTCTCCAACGCCACCGCCGCCATTGCCGTTGCCGACAGGCTTGGCATTGAGGCTGAGGACATTCGCGCAGGGCTTGACGCCTTCCGCGGTGTGCGCCGCCGCTTCACCCACACAGGCGACTGGAACGGCGTTGCGATCTATGACGATTACGGCCACCACCCTGTGGAAATCCGCGCTGTCTTGAAGGCGGCGCGCGAGGCGGCCGAGGGCAAGGTGATCGCCGTCGTCCAGCCCCACCGCTACTCCAGGCTCGCCAGCCTCTTCGACGACTTTTGCCTGTGCTTCAACGATGCCGACCTTGTCATCGTGGCGGACGTGTTTGCCGCCGGCGAAGCGCCTTTGGAGGGGGCCGATCGCGATGCCCTCGTGCTCGGCCTGCGCGGCCGCGGCCACAGGGACGCTGTGCCCCTTGAGGGGCGCGAGGCGCTGGCAGGCTTGGTGGCCGAACGCAGCGCCCCCGGCGACATCGTCATCTGCCTTGGTGCCGGCTCCATCACCCAGTGGGCCCACGCCCTCCCTGGCGAGTTGGAGGCGCGCCGATGAGTTTTGAGGACATCTCGGCCGCCTTTGCCGCCGCCGGTCTGCGCGGGCGCCTTGAGAGCAACCGCCCCCTTGCGGAGATGACGTGGTTTCGCGTCGGCGGCCCTGCGCAGCTCCTGTTCACCCCTGCCGACGAGGCCGACCTTGCCGCCTTCCTGAAGGCGCGCCCTTCGGAGGTGCCTCTCACCATCCTCGGCCTTGCCTCCAACACGCTTGTGCGTGACGGCGGCATTCCCGGCGCCGTGGTGCGCCTGTCCCCCCGCGGGTTCGGCTATGCAAGGGCCGATGGGATGCGCCTCACCGTCGGTGCTGCCATTCCCGACGTGATGGCTGCCCGCGCGGCGGCGGAAGCCGGCATCGACGGGCTTGCCTTTTATCGCGGCATTCCAGGCTCCATCGGCGGTGCGCTGACCATGAACGCCGGCGCCTATGGCAGCGAGACCAAGGACTGTCTCGTCTCCGCCCGCGCCATGGATCGCCTCGGCAACGTCATCACCTTGAAGAACGAGGACTTCGGCTTCTCCTACCGCCAGTCCAATGTGCCGGTCGGCCTCATCTTCACAGAGGCAACGTTTGAGGGGGTGCCTGGGGACCGCGAGGCGATCCTGAAAGCCATGGATCTCATCACCGAAAAGCGTGAGGAGACCCAGCCCATCCGCTCGCGCACAGGCGGCTCCACCTTCAAGAACCCGGAAGGCCACAAGGCCTGGCAGCTGATCGATGCGGCCGGCTGCCGTGGGCTCACCGTCGGCGGCGCGCAGATGTCGGAGCTTCACTGCAACTTCATGCTCAACCTTGGCAACGCCACCGCCGACGATCTTGAGCGGCTCGGCGAGACCGTGCGCGGGCGCGTTCGCGACACCAGCGGCGTCTCGCTCGAGTGGGAAATCAAACGCACGGGCGTCCCCCTCGGCGAGGCGATCCCAGCATTCATGGAGGGGGCATGACCCACGTTGCGGTCTTGATGGGCGGCTGGTCCGCCGAGCGTCCCGTGAGCCTTAAGACGGGCGAGGCGTGTGCGGCCGGACTTGAGCGCAGGGGCTACACGGTGAGCCGGGTGGATGTGGGCCACGACCTGCCAGAGAAGCTGCGTGCCCTGTCGCCCGATGTTGCCTTCAACGCCCTCCACGGTCCCTTCGGCGAAGACGGCTCCGTCCAGGGGATCTTGGAGTTCATGCAGATCCCTTACACCCACTCTGGCGTCCTTGCCTCCGCCCTTGCCATGGACAAGGACCGCGCCAAGGCCGTCATGGGTCGCGCCGGCATCCCCATCGCCGAGCATGTGACCTGCACCCGCTTCGAGGCGGCGCGCGAGCACATGATGGAGCCGCCTTACGTGGTCAAACCCGTGGCGGAGGGCTCCTCCTTCGGCGTGTTGATTGTCCACAGCGGCGCGAATCGCCCGCCGGTCCAGCTGGTGTCGGAGGACTGGACCTATGGCGACACCGTCATGGCCGAAAAGTATGTGGATGGACAGGAACTCACCTGCGGCTGTTTCGGCGACACCGTGTGGGACGTGATCGACATCGTCCCCGTCAGCGAGAGCTTTTACGGCTATGACGCCAAGTACCGGCCCGGTGGATCAAAACACATCCTCCCCGCCGGTCTTAAACCAAATATTTACCAGAATATCCAAAAGTTCACCCAGGCGGCCTACCAGGCTTTGGGATGCCGTGGTGCGGCAAGGGCGGACTTCCGCTATGACGCGTCCAAAGACGAACTTGTGTGCCTTGAAGTGAATACTCAGCCAGGAATGACCGAAACTTCACTGGTTCCCGAAATGGCGGCGCACGCGGGTATGAACTTTGAGTCTCTGGTTGGGGCTCTTGTGGAGGATGCAAGTTGTCGAAGGTGACGGCCACAGCAAAGCGTCTGGGAAGTCGGGCCGTTGAGGCGCGTCTGTCAGGGCGTGGCCCCGGTCGTTTTCTTGTGCTGGGCGTTCTTGGTGCGACGTTGGTGTCGGGTCTTTACTATGCCGACCCCGTCCACAGGCAGGCGTTCTACAACGGCATCGGGCGCATTGCCGGTTTCGAGCTGCGCACCCTCACCCTCAGCGGCCAGAAAGAGACCTCCGACAGCGCCATTGTCGCCACCGTCGGCATCGACCCCGGCATGTCCTTGCTGGGGCTCGACGTGACCTCAGCGCGCGAGCGGCTCGAGGCGCTCCCCTGGGTGAAGTCGGCCACCTTGCGCAAGGTCTTCCCCAGCGGGCTCGATGTGGCCATCGAGGAGGCGTCGGCCTTTGCCCGCTGGCAGCTCGACGGGCGCGAGGTGCTGATTTCCCGCGACGGCGTGATCCTCGCCGACGATGTGCCTGCCCGCTTCCGCGCACTGCCTCTCGTGGCAGGCCGCGGCGCCAATGAGGTGGTGGCAAGCGCCCGTGACCTTTTGGCCGAGCATCCGCAAATGGATGCGCAGACCGTCGCCGCCGTCCTCGTCAACGAGCGGCGCTGGGACCTTCGCCTCGACAATGGCGCCACGGTGAAGCTGCCCGAAGAGGGGGCCTCCGCAGCCCTCGTCAGGCTCGCCTCCCTTGAGCGGGAGGGCGCCTTGATTGCCGCAGCGCCCGCCGTCATCGACCTTCGCCTGCCAGACCGCACAACGGTGCAGTTCGTGCCGCTGGAGCCTAAGGAAGAGTTCCTGCCCGAGCCTTTGCCCGAAGTCGCTGCCGACCCCGGCGAGCGGGACGGCGTTGCCGACATTCTCGGCGCGCTGATGGAGGCGCAGCGATGAACCTCATCGAACTGCCCCGCAGGGTCGACCAGGGCCGTTGCCATGTGGCGCCCAACCGCTCCTCCACGGTCTGCGTCCTCGACGTGGGCACCACCAAGATCGCCTGCCTCATCGCCAAGCTGCGCCCCGGCACGGAGGACGAGCTTCTGGCCGGCCGCACCCACGCCATCGAGGTGATCGGCTACGGCTACCAGCAGTCCCGCGGGGTGAAGTCCGGCACCGTTGTGGATCTCGACAAGGCCGAGCACGCCATCCGCCGCGCCGTGGACGCGGCTGAGCAGATGGCAGGCGTTACCATCGAGTCGCTGATCGTCACACAGACCTGCGGCCGGCTGAAGTCTGAAACCTTCGGCGCCACCGTCGACCTTGACCATGGCGCGGTGCGCGAGGGGGACATTCGCCGCGTCCTGTCAGCGTCGAGCCGCCATCAGATCAAGGAGGGGCGCACGGCCCTTCACGCCCTTCCCACAGGCTACAGCCTCGACGGTCAGACGGGCATCAAAGACCCGCGCGGCATGGTGGGCGACGTCCTCGGCGTCGACGTCAACCTTGTGACGGCGGAACGCTCCGCGCAGGAAAACCTCGCCCTTGCCATCAACCGCTGCCACCTTGATGTGGATGGCCTCGTCGCCACCCCTTACGCCTCTGGGCTGGCCTCCTTGGTGGACGATGAAGCAGAGCTTGGCGCCGTGTGCGTGGACATTGGCGGCGGCACGGCCACCATTGCCATCTTCGCCGACGGCAATCTTGTGCACGTGGACGCCATTGCCATCGGCGGTCACCACGTCACCATGGACATTGCCCATTGCCTGTCCATCCGCGTCGATGAAGCGGAGCGGCTGAAGACGCTGCATGGCAGTGCCATTGCCGCTGCGCGCGACGAGCGGGACACCATCACCATCCACCCCATCGGCGAGGATGGCGCGGTGCCCCACACCCTGCCGCGGCTGACCCTCAACACCATCATCCGCCCTCGTGTGGACGAGATCCTTGAGCTGGTGCGCGACCGCCTTGTGGCCTCGGGCTTTGCCGGCCGCATCGGACGTCGCGTGGTGATGACCGGCGGCGGCAGCCAGCTGACGGGGCTGACGGAGGTGGCACGCTCCATCTTCGGCAGGCCCGTGCGGCTCGGCCGTCCGCTTGGGGTCAAAGGCCTTCCCATTGCGGCACGGGGCGCGGCCTTCTCGGCGGTGCTTGGCCTGTTGATCTACCCGCAGCTGCCGCCTGCGAGCCTATTCGACATCGGTGCCGGCGCGTCCGGCAACGGCTACTTCGCACGCGTTGGCCGATGGCTGCGCGAGAGCTTCTGAGCGACCCCGGCACCACGCCGGGCATGAGACGAGAGCGCCCTGTTCGGGCATTGGGACGAGACACGGGAGACAATGATGTCGTCCAATAATCTAAAGACGCCCGACCTTACCGAATTGAAGCCGCGCATCATGGTGTTCGGCGTCGGCGGTGCGGGCTGCAACGCTGTCAACAACATGATCGAGGCGGGACTGGCCGGCTGCGACTTCGTTGTCGCAAACACCGACGCGCAGTCCTTGAACCTGTCCAAGGCCGAGCGGATCGTGCAGATGGGCATCGCCGTGACCGAAGGTCTTGGCGCAGGCTCGCAGCCCGATGTGGGCCGTGCCGCCGCAGAGGAGGTGATCGACGAGATCGCCGACCATCTGTCAGGCTCGCACATGGTCTTCATCACCGCCGGCATGGGCGGTGGGACCGGCACAGGCTCTGCACCCGTCGTTGCCCGTGTGGCACGCGACCAGGGAATCCTGACCGTCGGTGTGGTGACACGGCCGTTCCAGTTCGAAGGGGCGCGCAGGGCAAAGATCGCCGATGCCGGCATTGAGGAGCTTGCCTCCAATGTCGACACGCTGATCGTCATTCCGAACCAGAACCTTTTCAGGATCGCCAACGCCCAGACCACCTTCGCCGATGCCTTCGCCATGGCCGACCAGGTGCTCTATTCGGGCGTTGCCTGCATCACCGACCTGATGGTCAAGGAAGGCCTCATCAACCTTGACTTTGCCGACGTGCGCTCCGTCATGCGCAACATGGGCAAGGCAATGATGGGCACGGGCGAAGCCTCAGGCGACGGCCGTGCCATGCAGGCGGCCGAAGCGGCCATCTCCAACCCCCTCCTGGACGAAACCTCCATGAAGGGCGCAAGGGGTCTCCTGGTCTCCGTGGTGGGTGGCAAGGATCTCACCCTATTTGAGGTGGACGAGGCCACGACGCGCATCCGCGAAGAGGTGGACGATGATGCCAACAT
>JBCDCF010000064.1:0-10859 GCA_039182345.1 Pseudomonadota bacterium | reverse complement strand
GGCCGATGCGCCGAAGACGACGACCATCTGCGCCTCCGCCGCCGCCCCCGTAAGAGCTTCGCGAAGGGCTGGGACGGTGTGGTCGACGCGCAGATCGGTCAGAATGGATGCGCCAGGGTCCGTCAGTCGGCGTTTCAGGATGGCAACGGTCTTGTCCACCACACTCGGCTTCAGCGCCGGCAGGAGCGTGGACACGGCCGCCACGCGGGACATGCGCCATGGGGCAATGGACACAAGCTTCTTCGCGTGGCTGACGGCGGCCTCAACGCTGTCCCTCGGCGCAGCGAAGGGGATGATCTTCACCGTGCCCACCATGCGGCCGGCCTCCACTCTTTGGTGGCGCTCCAGCGTTGCAAGGGTGATGGCAGGGTCGACAGCGTTGAGGGCATCCACCCCGCCTTTGTCGATCACCGTCAGCCCGCCCACCTCGGCATAAAGGTTGGCGCGGCCTGTGGCGGCGCGCTCCACCACCACGCCCGTGCCGGCGACAGCGTGCGCAAGGATCCGAGCCGCCTCGTCCTCATGCACATCGTCAGGGCCAAGGCGGGCCACGGTGACGGTGTCGATCCCTGCCTCAAGGAGGGCGGCAACATCGCCGTCGGACAGAACGGTGCCCTTGCGGATGACCTTGCCGTCGGTGCGCTGGGAATGGGCAAGGATCGCCCCGTGCGCTTCGCCCGTTGGAACAGCGCCGAACTTCACGCGGCCTTGTCGGGCGCAGCCGCTTTGTCAGACGCTGCTGCTTTGGCGGCAAGGTCGCGCCCCGCGGTGCGGTCAGAGCGCAGCGCATCGATGATCTGCGCCAGCACGGACACAGCGATCTCCTGGGGCGAAGCTGCACCGATGGCAAGGCCGATGGGGGCGTTGATGCGCATAAGGGCGCTGTCCTTGACCCCTTGCGCCTTCATTCTGTCCACTCGTTTGGCGTGGGTTTTTCGGCTGCCGAGGGCGCCGATGTAAAAGCAGTCCGCCGCCATGGCTGCCAAGAGGGCCGGATCGTCGATCTTCGGGTCGTGGGTGAGGGTGGCAACGGCGGTCTCATCGTCGAGCGCCATGTTGCTGGCGTCGGGCCAATCGGCCAGGACCCTGTGGCCCTCGAAGCGCTCTGGCGTTGCGAAAGCCTCGCGCGGGTCGATGATGGTCACGTCAAACCCCGTCGCCTCAGCCATCGGCGCCAGCGCCTGGGAGACGTGGACCGCACCGATGATCACAAGGCGCGGCGAGGGTCGGTGAACGCGTAAGAACACCTCGCCCGCTTCGGTGGCCACAACGCCCGACTTACCGGACCGCAAACGCGGCACGATCTCTTCCGCCAAAGGGTCGGACGGCGCCTCGTCCACTGTGACGAGCCTTGCGGGCGCGCCATCAAGGGGGGTGACGAGCACCACCGTGCGCCGCTCTTCAATGGCCGCGTTGACGGCTTTGAGGTGCTCGGCGTTCATGGCCGTGCATCCGCGCCAGCCACCACAGGCTCCACATAGATGCGAATGGTGCCGCCGCAGGACAGGCCCACCTCCCAGGCGGTCTCGTCAGCAACACCGAACTCCAGCACTTTTGCCGGCGCCCCTGCGGCAATCTCCATGGCTTCGGCCACCACAGCGCCTTCCACACAGCCGCCCGAGACGGAGCCTTCGAACGCTCCCTCACCGTCAATTACCAGGTGGCTGCCCACAGGGCGGGGCGCTGAGCCCCACGTCTCTACCACCGTTGCGAGCGCCACATGGCGCCCCTCATCAAGCCAGCTCTGGGCAATGGTCAAAGGGTCAAGGTCCACAGCGCTTCCCCTTCAGGATCGGACGATCTGAACGCCGCCCCGCCTTCGTTCGTTAAAAAGACGACCGGCGAGCGTCAAGAATGGATGGAGAATGGGATCATGAGCGACGCGGCACAACAGGAGGACCTTGTGGATCTCCTCGACCGCATCAAAGACAAGACCGATGGCGAGGAGGTGTCCATCGGTGAACTGGTGGAGGCATTGGGGCGGCGCGCGTTCGGCTCGCTCCTTGTCATCACGGCGTTGATTGCGGTCCTTCCCACAGGAGCAATCCCGGGGATGAGCGTTCTGACAGGCACCATCATGCTGTTGTTGTCGGTGCAGATCCTCATTGGCCGCGACAGCATCTGGCTCCCCAAAGTGCTAACCAAGCGCGCCATGCCCCGCAGCAAGCTCATCAACGGGATCGACCGCATCCACAATACGGCCGAAACGGTGGATCGCCTGTTGGGCCCGCGATTGACCGCGCTGGTGGAGCCGCCTTTCCTTCAGGCGGTGGCGGTGATCGCGATCCTGGTGTCCTTGTCCATGTACCCTTTGGCGCTGGTCCCGTTCGGTGCGTTTCCCGCCGGCCTCTCGCTCCTTGTGATCGGTCTTGGTCTTGCTGTGCGTGACGGGCTGTTGATTGCGCTGGGGCTGACGCTCGCCGTCCTCGGCAGCGTTGCGGTCTACTGGTTCTGGCCGTTCTGAGACAGCGCCTCCCGCGCCCTGTCGGTCAGTGTTTTCAAGGTCATGCGCAAGGGGCCTGGGCCGCTGACGGGGCTGTCGAACGCCACCCGCACACAGCGATGATCAAGCTGAAGGTCAAGGCCGTGGGGGTCCAGCGAGACCGCTTTCCACGGCCCTGGCGGCGCGCCAGCAAGGCCTGTGGCCATGGCCTCAAGGGCGTCCAGATGGTCCTCGTTCATGTGGGCGACGGCCTCAGCGTCCATGGCCGCCATCGCGGCAGCCGCCTCCTCGGTGGGCAGATACTCGGCCGGGGCAAGGTCCACGATCCTGCCGAAGCCTGCCACGAGGTATGCTGACTGAACCGTCATCGTCATGAGGTGGAAGTCGGCGAAGCCGATGTAGCCGGCTGCGTCAGGATGTCGCTGCAGCATGCGGGCGCGGGCCTCTTCGGGGTGTGCGGCAGGTTCCACCGTTCCTGAGAGGGTGACGCGCGGGCGTGTGTTGGGGTCGCGCGAATCAGCATCTGGCGCTGCGGCAAAAAGGAGCGAGGCCCTTCGATCGCGTTTCAGGTTTTGCGTGTGGACGGCGAGATCGGAAATCAAAAGCACAGGCGCGCCGTTGCAAAGGGTTGCCACCGCAACGTGCGACACGAAAGGCGTTCCCTCAGGAGACAGCGTGCCAAGCGCCGCATCGCGCCCCGTTCGTACCAGTTCGCGGACGATCTTTGCCGCGTCCTCACGGGTGAATGGCTGCATTTCGTAACCCCCGCGTTTTCCCATTTGGTGATATAAGAGTGCCTCGTCCCGGGGGGGAGAGAACGCCTCTGCCTCAATTCCCCCACAAACACGCCGGCAAAACAGGGGTGGTCCCAGCGCATGTCGCTGGCAATTCAGTTGAGAGTGTCCTCATGACCATGATCGCGCTGGTTGACGACGACCGCAACATTCTGACCAGCGTCTCCATCGCCCTTGAATCGGAAGGGTTCGACGTGGAGACCTACACAGATGGTGCGTCCGGGCTAGAAGGCTTGAGCGTCCATCCACCCGACCTTGCTGTCCTCGACATCAAGATGCCGCGGATGGACGGCCTTGAGCTGTTGCGGCGTCTTCGCCAAAAAACCGACCTGCCCGTGATTTTCCTCACCTCAAAGGATGATGAGATCGACGAGCTGTTCGGCCTCAAAATGGGGGCGGACGACTTCATCAGAAAGCCGTTCTCCCAAAGGCTCCTTGTGGAGCGGATCAAGGCGGTTCTGCGCCGTGCACAGGCCCGCGCCGCCCCCGTGGACAAGGAAGCGGATGCAACGCGCATCCTGGAGCGGGGCCATCTTCAGATGGATTCAGAGCGCCACACGTGCACCTGGATGGGCCGCCCCGTGGTCCTGACGGTGACGGAGTTCTTGATCCTTCAGGCCCTTGCCATGCGCCCTGGTGTGGTGAAGAGCCGCAATGCGTTGATGGATGCCGCCTACGATGACCACGTCTACGTGGACGACAGGACCATCGACAGCCACATCAAACGGCTGCGCAAAAAGTTCAAGCAAGTGGACGACGACTTCGACATGATCGAAACGTTGTACGGCGTGGGCTATCGTCTGAAGGACGAATAGTCCGCCCGAGCGCGCGGCTTCGGCCGCGCCCCAACACCATGTCTCACGCCATGAGCACTCAAGGAGAGTTCCCCGCCGACGCAGCCGCTCCGAGCTATTCTGAGCGTATGCCGCGGCGGGCGCGCCTTTGGGCGCTCGGGCTGACCAGCCTCGCGGTGAAAATCATCGTTGTGATGCTGGTGGGGCTGGCGCTGCTCCTGGGTGCGACGCTTTATCTGACGCAGTTCCGCTCAGGCCTTGTGGATGCCCAGTTGGGTTCTCTCCTCGTCCAGGGCGACACCATCGCCCGTGCCTTCGCCGCAGGCGCGGAGGACGAGGAGCCGCTGATTTCCGTGGCCCTCGGCACCAATGTGGAAGCGACCGCCAGCGAGGCGGGCCAGGAAGGCACCGCGCCGGTGATCACCAGCGTCGACACCCTGCGCGCCGAACACATCATCACCGAAGCCCTTCACGGCACCGACACACGGGTGCGCCTTTACGGTGTCCACAAGGAAATGCTGGTGGACAGTCAGACCGCGCTGCGCAGCGCCACCGATGTGACCACCGCCCCGCTTCCCCCCCTTGTGGTGCGAGAGCGCACGCCCCTTCAACGCACATGGGACAGGCTGATGGCCTTTGGCCCCGTGGCCGGCCATGACACACTGGGGGAAAGCGAGCCCACGGACTTTTCCGAAGTGGTGGATGCCTTCGGCGGGGTGAAATCGGCGCGCCCGCGGGTGACGGAGAACCAGGAGCTGATCGTCTCCGTCGCCGTTCCCATCGCAAGCGGCGAGACCATCCTTGGTGTTTTGCACCTGACCAGCCTTCCCGGCATCATCAACGCTGCGGCGCGGGCCGAAGAGCTTGCCATCATGAAGGTGTTTGCCATTGCCGCGTGCATTGCCGTGCTGTTGTCGATCTTGCTGGCGGCGACCATCTCGCGCCCCATTTCGCGCCTTGCAAGGGCCGCAGAGAGGATCAGCCAGGGCGGCGCCTACCAACCCATTCCCGAGCTGCGGCGTTCCGATGAAATCGGCGACCTCAGCCGCACCCTCCACGACATGACCGCCGCCCTCTACAGCCGGATCGATGCCATCGAGGCCTTTGCCGGGGAGGTGGCGCACGAGCTGAAGAACCCTCTCACCTCCATCAACTCCGCGGTGGAAACGCTGCCGCTGGCCAAAACCGACAAATCCAAGATGCGCCTGATGGAGGTTCTCCAGCACGATGTGCGCAGGATCGACAGGCTGATCTCCGACATCTCCGAGGCCTCCAAGCTGGATGCGGAGTTGAACCGCCATCGCCAGCACCGCTTCGACCTTTACCAGCTGGTATCGGGGGTGGTGGATGGGCAGAACGAGCTTGCCGAAAAGCGCCATCAGACCGTGCGTCTCACCGTGCGCGGACGGCCTGGGCCCAAAGGGTTCATCGTCCAGGGCAACGATGGGCGGCTCGGCCAGGTGTTTGCCAACCTCATCGACAATGCACGTTCCTTCACTCCCGAAGGGGGACAGGTCACCGTGTCCATCGGACGGGCGCCGCCCTTCGTGGAGGTGGTGGTGGACGATGAAGGACCCGGCATTGAAGAGGAGGTGATGGAGCGGATCTTCGAGCGCTTCTACACCGACAGGACCGAGCAACAGTCTTTCGGCAACAATTCAGGCCTTGGCCTTGCCATCTCCAGGCAGATTGTCGAGGCGCACAACGGCGAGATTTTTGCCGAGAACCGCTACCGCACCACCTTGTCGCCCACACGCGATGTGGCGGGCGCGCGCTTCACGGTGCGCCTGCGTGAGCCGAAATGACGGAGAATGTGCACGCCTGCGCCATCGTGTTGTGCGAGCGTGGCCTGCTGATCCGCGGGGCGTCCGGCAGCGGCAAATCCTCGTTGGCGGCGGCAATGGTTGAGGCCTATACCGCCCGCGGCCGGTTCGCCCGGCTGGTGTCGGACGATCGCACCAACGTGCGCGCTGTGAATGGCCGCCTTGTGGCGAGCGTTCCCGAGGCGCTCCAAGGGCTTTTGGAGTTGCGGGGGGTGGGCATCATCGGGTGCCGCACGGCGCGCGAGGCGGTGGTGTCGCTGGTGGTGGATTTGTTGGATCCCTCCAGCGTCAGTCGGGCGCCGCGCCCTGAGGAGACGGTGACAGAGATTGCCGGAATCGGCGTTGAGCGCGTCGGCTTGAGCGAGCGGGCAACGCCCATCAACGTTCTCCTTCTCAGCGCCCTTGTGGATGGTGCCGGGTTGACGGCACACGACACCCCCGCGCAACGTCGCGACCCTTAAACTGATGTGCAAGAATCGCCATTGGCGGCCACGCACGCGCCTTCCTGCTCGACTTGCCGTCCCAGCGCCCCACGTTCCGTGCGGGGCCGGCGGGCGACCGGTGGCGTGATTGAGGGATGAGAGATGATTGGGCTCGTTCTAGTCACCCATGGGCGTTTGGCGCAGGAACTTCGCGCCGCGCTGGAACATGTGGTGGGCGCGCAGGAGGCGGTGGAGGGCATCTCCATCGAACCTGACGACGACATCGAGCAGCGAAGGGCCGACATTTTGGATGCCGTGGCCCGCGTCGACAGCGGCGAGGGCGTTGTCATCCTTACCGACATGTTTGGCGGCACCCCCTCAAACCTTGCCATCTCCGTCATGTCCTCGGGCAATGTGGAGGTGATTGCGGGGGTGAACCTTCCCATGCTGGTCAAGCTCTCCAGCGCCCGCACGACCATGGCCCTGCCCGAGGCTGTCGCCGCGGCTAAGGAAGCGGGCATCAAATATATCAGCGTGGCCAGCCACGTGTTGGCGGGAAGCTAGCGGGGGCGATGGGGGAGCGTACTCTGTCACTCACGATGGTGAACCGTCGTGGCCTGCACGCCCGCGCCTCGGCCAAGTTCGTCCAGGAGCTGGAAGGCTACCAATCCGCCGTTACCGTGCGCAAGGACGGTCACGCTGTGGATGGGCGCTCCATCATGGGCCTTTTAATGCTGGCCGCCGCCTGTGGCAGCACCATCGAAGTGTCGGTGGACGGTGATGATGCGGATGCTGCCGCCACGGCCATTGCCGACCTCGTGAATGCAGGTTTCGGCGAAATTGAATAAGAAACCTGCCATAGTCGCATGGACACCGTGCTGCATGTGGCATTGAATCGACATGCGGAAAACCGTTCCGAGCCGGGGACAAGCACTGTGTTGGGATTGAGTGCGAACGACGATCCGTTCGTGGAATTGTGTGCCTCGGCCTGCAACGTGCTGGGGGATACGCTGGGCGTGCGCCTGTGCGGTGCCATCGGCCTGGACGATCAATCCCTGCGCGGCGCGTCGAGCGAGTTCTTGCACCTTCCCCTGTCCGTCCAGACCAGCGCCATCACGGCCATCACCGAGGCCGTCGCAGCCCTTGATTTTGACGATGACGAGGCCCAGTCGAGCCGCCTTGTCGAGGTGGACCTGACACCGGCCCTTGCCGGCGAGACGGCCTTTGCGGTGCTGTTTCCTGAGACGGAGACGGTGGTGTTTGCCATCGCCCAGGCCAATGGCGGCGGGGTCTCGCTCCACCCTTTGCGCAGGGCCGCAGTGTCGATCCTGCCCATCCTTTACCGCGCCAACGACCTGCGCGAGGAGCGCAGGAGACTTCAGCTTGCTGAAGCGCTTCTGACCCATGTGGAGGAGCTTGGCCTTGTGGGCGGGTGGGAGCAGGTGGGCGCGTCAGGCCGCCTGCTCTGGTCTGACCAGGTCTACCTCATGCACGGGCTTGAGCCTGGCGGCGAGGTGACGCTGGACAGGATGATGTCCCTTTACCCCTCGCCGGCGCGCGAAAAGCTCGCCCTTGCCTTCGAGCGCGCTGCCGCCGAAGGCAGCGACTTTGACATGACAATGCCTGTGCGCACCCCCACGGGCGAGCGGCGCATTGTGCGCACCGTCGGGCGCACCCGCACCGGTTCTGACGGACGCAAGGTCTACGGCATCACCCAGGACGTCACCACACAGATGAACGCCGAGCGGCGTTTGTGGTGGGCGGCCAACCACGACCCTGTGACGAGCCTTCCCAACCGCCTGTTGTTCGAGGACAGGCTGGCGGTGGCCATGCGCAAGGCCAAGCGCGAGGAACGGTCCTTCGCCCTTGTCCTCATCGAGGTCTCTGATTTTGCCCGCCTGACGGAGCGCTCAGGCTACAACGTCACCGACAAGCACATGATGGAGGTGGCCGCCCGCCTTGCCACCATCAGCCGCGAAAGTGACACGCTCGCCCGCGTCTCCATCAACGAGTTCGCCATCCTCCTCAACGATGTGAGCGATTGGACCTCCCTTGAGCCCGCCGTGACGCGGGTGATGGAGGAGTTCGACAGGATGCAAAAAGCCAACCCCGGCGGCAGCGGCATTGTGGTGAGCTGCGGCGTTGCCTTCTACCCCACCCACGCCATCACCCCTGACGAACTGGTGCGCGCCGCCGACATGGCGGCCGCCCAGGCCAAGCGCAAGCTGGACAACCCCGTGGTGGTGTTCGACCGCACCATTGCCGATGATGCCGCAAAGCGCCGCGAAACCATCCTCGACCGCGCCCGCGACAGCCTCGCCCGGCGCGAGTTCGTGCCCTTCTACCAGCCCCAGGTGGACATTGAGACCAACGAGGTGGTGGGGGTGGAGGCGCTCGTGCGCTGGCAGACGCCGGACATGCTCCTCGACGCGAAGGACTTTGCCTACGCCCTTGATGACCACGAGATCGGCAGCCGTGTGGGCCGCGCCGTCCTCGACGCCGTCATCGAGGACGTTGCAAAGCTGAGGGATGTGGCGCGCCGCCCGTTTCGCGTGTCCATCAACGCCTCGCGCACAGAGGTGTTGCGCAACGACTTTCTGGACACGTTCCTTGAGCGCACGCGCTCAGGCAACCTTCAGCCGAACGATTTCATCATCGAGATCACCGAGGATGTCATCATCGGCGTTGACGACCAGACACTCCACGACAAGGTGTCCTATCTTGCCTCCAACGGGGTGGAGTTCTCGCTGGATGATTTCGGCACAGGCTACGCCTCGCTGATCCACATCACCAGCTTTCCCATCAAAGAAATCAAAATCGACAAGCAGTTCATCTTCGGCATCGAGACCGACCGCAGGAAGCGCGCCATCGTGCGCGGGATCATCCAGATCGCCCAGTCCATGGGCCTGCACGTGATCGCTGAAGGGGTGGAAACTGCTGAACAGGAGGATGCGTTGCGCGAGATCGGCTGCCGGTATGCCCAAGGGTATCTCTACTCCTTCCCCGTACCCTTTGCCCAATTTGCCGACATGCTGGAGCGGCGGTGATGGATGAGCGCGGGCTTCATCGGCGTGAGGCGAACTTTCAGCCCCTGACGCCGCTCACCTTCCTGGCGCGCACAGCATCGGTGTTTCCTGACGCCAAGGCTTGGGTCCACGGCAGCCACAGCGCCACCTGGTCCGAGGTGGATGTGCGCGCCCGCCGCCTTGCCGCAGCGCTTCTGGAGCGCGGCATTAAGAAGGGCGATGTGGTGGGCATCCTCTCGCCCAACACGCCGGCCTTCGTTGAGGCCAATTTCGGCGTGCCGATGACGGGCGCCGTCCTGTTGACGCTCAACACCCGGCTTGATGCCGACACGCTGCGCTACTGCCTTGAGCACGCGGAGGCGAAGATCGTCATCGTCGACTGCGAACTGTCAGAGACCCTTGCCGCTGCCCTTCAAGGCCCCGACCTCGACCCTCTCGTGGTGCGGGTGGACGACGTGCTGGCCCGCCCAGGCGGCCCTGCGGACGTTGAGTATGAGGCGTTCCTGGCCGATGACCCTGCCGAGCCGAAGCTGCCTGAGGATGAATGGGACTCCTTTTCCCTCAGCTACACCTCAGGCACCACGGGGCGGCCCAAAGGGGTGGTCTACTCCCACCGCGGGGTGGCGACGACGGCCATTTCCAACGCGCTCGACTGGGCGCTGCCCCACTTCCCGGTCTATCTGTGGACGCTCCCCATGTTCCACTGCAACGGCTGGTGCTTCCCCTACACTGTGGCGATGACGGCGGGCACCAATGTGTGCCTGCGCGCGGTCTCGCCGGAGGCCATTGTGGCGGCCTTCAAGGACCATGGCGTCACCCATTTTTGCGGCGCGCCCATCATCATGCAAATGGCCATCGACGGGGCCCACAAGGCGGGTTTTGCCGCAGACCACCCCATCAAGATGATGACGGCGGCCGCACCGCCTCCCGCAGCGGTCATCGCACGGCTTGAGGCCATCGGCATTGACGTCACCCACGTCTATGGCCTCACCGAAACCTACGGCCCATGCGTGGTTTCCGCCTGGAAGCCTGAATGGGACGGCGCCGACACCGAAGAGCGCGCGCGCCTCAAAGCCCGTCAGGGCGTCCCTTACACCCTCCAGGCCACCTTGTCGGTGCGCCACCCTGAAAGCATGGACGCCGTTGCCGACACGGGCGAAGAGATCGGCGAGATCATGATCGGCGGCAACATCGTCATGAAGGGCTACCTGAAGGACGAGGCAGCCACCGATGCTGCTTTCAGGGGCGGGCTGTTCCACTCAGGCGACCTCGCCGTGCGCCATGCCGACCGCTACGTTGAGATCAAAGACCGCTCCAAGGACATCATCATCTCGGGAGGGGAGAACATTTCCTCCATCGAGGTGGAAAATGCCCTTTACGCCCACCCAAAAGTGGCCGGTGCCGCAGTGGTCGCCATGCCCCACGAAAAGTGGGGGGAGACCCCTTGCGCCTTCATCGAGCTGATAGACGGCGAGGCGGTGGAGGAGGAGGAGTTGATCGCCTGGTGCCGTGAGCGGATCGCCCACTACAAGGCCCCGCGCAAGGTGGTGTTCGAGC